>DASRES010000037.1 GCA_035651955.1 Acidimicrobiia bacterium | reverse complement strand
CGGGCGCGCTGCTCGCGTACGCGGTGAACGGCGATCCGCTTCCCGTCCAGCACGGGTTCCCGCTGCGCCTCGTCGTTCCGGGGTGGTATGCGGTCGCGTCCGTCAAGTGGGTCACCGCCATCGAGCTCCTCGGTGCCGAGTTCGACGGCTACTTCCAAACGGACCGCTACGTGTACGAGTGGGAGCGCGACGGCGCGGTCGTGCGCGAGCCGGTCCGCTTGCAGCAGGTGCGCTCGATCATCACCGAGCCGACGGCTGACGTCTCGATGCCTGCCGGCGACCTCGTCGTACGGGGCATCGCGTGGTCCGGCGCGGCGCCCATCGCACGGGTCGACGTGCGGGTTGGCGACAGTCCCTGGCTTCCCGCTCGGCTCATCGGGGAACGCCAGCGCGGGCGGTGGCAGTGGTGGGAGCTGATCACGCGACACGAGACATCGGGCGAGGTCGTCGTGCGTGCCCGCGCGACCGACCTCGCGGACCGGACACAGCCCGACACGCCTGCATGGAATCGCCTCGGCTACGGCGGCAACGCGATCCAGGCGCTGCGCGTCAGCCTCGCGTCAGCCGCGCGCACCTGCGTCGCTGCGTCGTGCTCAGCGCGCGGGCCCTGCTCCGAGGGTCACGGTAGCGCTGTGCGTGTCGCCGGACTGGTCGGTCCACTCGATCCGGACCTTGTCGCCCGGCTTGTGCTGCTCGATCGCAGCGGTGAGGTCGTCCGCCGACGAGATCGCCGTCCCGTTCACCGCGGTGATGACGTCGCCCGCGGCGAGGTCGGTCGACGCCGCCGGCGTGCCGTCCTCGACGCCCGCGACGACCGCACCGCTCTGCGAGTCGTCCGGCGAGACCTGCACACCGAGGAACGCGCTCTCGCCCACGTGGTTCGTCGACGACGTCTGGCCCGCCTCGATCTGGTCGGCGATCCGGATCGCGGTCGTGATCGGGATCGCGTAGCTCGCGCTGCCCGCGTCGTTGAACCGGAAGCCGGACGTCGTCGCGGTGTCGATCCCGACCACGCGGCCATTCATGTCGACCAGCGGCCCACCGGAGTCGCCCGGTTCGAGCTGTGCGTTCGTCTGGATCAGGCCCTCGAGCTGCTCGCCGGTGCTGCCGAACTCGTCGGACGCCGTGATCGACACGCCCAGCCGTGTGACGGTTCCCGTGGTGACCGCGGGCGTCCCGCCCGTGCCGCCCGCGTTGCCGATCGCGATGGTCGACGCGCCCACGCCGACGTCGGACGTCGCGAGCTTCGCGGTCGCGAGCCCGGACGCGTTGTCGAGCTGCAGCACCGCGAGGTCGTGGCTGACGTCGTAGCCGACGACGTGGGCCGAGTACGTCTGACCGTTGCCGACGTCCGTTGCGCTGATGCTCGTCGCGCCGTCGATCACGTGGTTGTTGGTGAGCACCTCGCCGTTCGACGTGATCACGACGCCCGTCCCCGCGGCGCGCGCGTTCTCGTAGCGGAGCGTCGTGTTGATGTCGACGATCGCTCGGTCGACCGAGCCCGCGATCGCGGCGACGTTGCCCGAGGGCCGCGACGCGAACGTCACGCCGGTCGACGTCGCCGAGCGCTCGCGCCACAGCACGGTCCCGACGACGCCCGCAGCGAGGAGCACGGCGAGCACCATCGCGAGGAACGACCGGCCCGTCGTGGGACGCGGCGGAGGGGGCGGCGTCCAGCCGGGCTCGTCCGTGGGCGGCGGCGGGGGAGGGGGAGGCGGCGCGGTCGTGTCGGAGCCCCGGCCGGGTGGGCTCCACATCACGCCGTGGTCTTCGATCAGCGGCACCGGGCGTTCCTTTCGTCTCCGGCCCATGGTTGGCCCCTCCGCTGAGAACCACCTGAAGAGGGGCTGGCATTTCGCGCGAAATCGCGGAGCGACCGATGAGCGCGGCCGGGGTACGACGTCCGATGAGCGACACGACGGCTCGGACCTCGAGGAGGAGCCATGGCGTTCACCCCGTACCTCGCCTTCGCGGGGGACTGCCGCGCGGCGTTCACCCGCTACCAGGAGATCTTCGGCGGCGAGCTCGTCCTGCTCGCGATGTCGGACATGCCCGAGACGCCGGGCAGCGAACCGGTCCCGGCCGAGAAGGCGGATCTCGTCGCACACGCGGCGTTGACGTCGGGTGATCAGCTCCTCATGGGCGCCGACGACCCGACGGGCGGGTTCGACGGGCACGTGCGCGGGATGTGCGTGAGCGTGGACGCCACGGACGTCGACCACGCGCACGAGGTGTTCGCCGCGCTCGCGGACGGCGGCGAGACGCAGATGCCGCTGACCGAGACGTTCTTCTCCCCGGCGTTCGGCATGTGCATCGACCGGTTCGGCACACCGTGGATGGTCGTCACCGCCCAGCCGTCGTGACGGGCGCGTCCGCCGGCTCAGCGCCGGCGGCCGTGGTCGCGCATCAGCGCGTCGAACTGCTCCCAATCGAGATGCAGCGTGATCGAGTGATTCGGCGTCCACGCGATCGACCCTCGGCTCACGCCGAGCTCTCCGAGTCGCTGGTCGTCGCTGTTCACGATGAACCGGACGTCGCTGTTCAACACGACGTTGCGGGGTAGCTCGAACTCGATGTCGTGACGCGCCACCGCGATCTCCTCTTCGAGCGTGCGGAAGCCGCAATTGTGCCCGCGGAGCGCGACGTCAGACGGCGGTGTCGCTGTGCTGCTCGCGGCGCAGCGCGTGCTCCGTCAGGAACCGGTCGACCTCGGCCGCCGGGATCGGGCGCGAGAAGCAGTACCCCTGCACGTGGTCGCAGCCGAGTCGCTGGAGCCGGGCGAGCTGGGTCGGCTCCTCGACGCCCTCGGCCACCGTCGAGAGATGGAACGTCCGCGCGAGCCGCACGATGGTCTGCACGATCCCGGCCGCCTCCCGCCCGACGGTGACGTCGTCGATGAACGCCTTGTCGATCTTCAGCGTGTCGACGGGCAGGTGCTGCAACGAGCTCAGCGACGAGTAGCCGGTGCCGAAGTCGTCGATCGCGATCGACACGCCGAGGCCCTTGAGCTCCGCGAGCCGCGCCGCCGCGGCGGCCGGGTCGTCGATGAGCACCGTCTCGGTGATCTCGAGCGTCAACGCGGCCGGCTCGAGCTGCGTGTCGTGCAGCACGGACGCGACGTCGCGCACCAGCGTGGGGTCGCCGAGCTGTCGTGCCGACAGGTTGACCGCGACACCGATGGCTCCGCGCGACGCCCCGGCACGCAGCTGCTTCGCGTACGCGCACGCCTCGCGCAGCACCCAGCGGCCGATCGGGACGATCAGGCCGTTGTCCTCGGCGACCGGGATGAACCGGTCGGGCGGCACGAGGCCGTGGACGGGGTGCTGCCACCGCAGCAGCGCTTCGAGCGTCACCACCTCCCCGGTCGCGATCGCGACGACGGGCTGGTAGTGCAGCGTGAACTCGCCCTGGTCGAGCGCGCGCTGCAGGTCGTTCTCGAGCTCGAGGCGCGCGACCGCCGCCGTGTGCATCGCGGGCTCGAACATCTGGACGCAACCCTTGCCGCGCGCCTTCGCGCGGTACATCGCCGCGTCCGCGTTGCGCACGAGATCGTCGGCGACGAGCACGTGGTCGTCGCCGAGCGCGACGCCGATGCTCGCACGGACGAACACCTCGGTGTGCGAGACGCAGAACGGCGCCGTGAACACGTCGAGCATCCGCCCCGCGATGTCCAGTGCCTCGTCGCGCGACTCGACCTGCTCCAGCAGCACGGCGAACTCGTCGCCGCCGAGGCGCGCGGCGGTGTCGCTGGCGCGCAGGACCGCG
The DNA here is from genome assembly GCA_035651955.1 of Acidimicrobiia bacterium. Classification (NCBI taxonomy): domain Bacteria; kingdom Bacillati; phylum Actinomycetota; class Acidimicrobiia; species Acidimicrobiia bacterium. Next base: position 16,771 of record DASRES010000037.1, on the reverse strand, counting down.
CGCAACCGGTCCGCGACCGCGACGAGGAGCTCGTCGCCGACCGAGTGACCGAGCCCGTCGTTCACCGTCTTGAAGCCGTCCAGGTCGAGGAGCAACACCGCGACGCCCGACGGGTCACGCACCTGACGTTCGAGCGCGTGCCCCACCCGGTCCAGGAACAGCGCACGGTTCGCCAGGTTGGTCAGCGGGTCGTGGAACGCCTGGTGTCGCAGCTGGGCCTCGAGCGCGACGCGCTCGGTCACGTCCTGCACGGTGACGAGCACCGCGTCGCGCCCCTCGAAGACGAACGCGGTCGAGCGGACCTCGACGTCGATGACGCGCCCGTCCTTCAGGCTGTGATGCGTCGTCGTGGAGTTGTGCCCGTCGACGCGACGCGCGAGCTCGCCCGCCAGCCGCTCGCGGTCGTCGCGGGGCCGGATGTCGGTGATCCGCCGGCCGAGGAACTCGTCGCGCGTGTAGCCGTAGTGCCGGGTCGCCGCGCTGTTGACCTCGACGAACTGGAGCGTCTCGGCGTCGTACAGCCACATCGGTTGCGGGTTGTCGGCGAAGAGCTCGCGGAAGCTCGCCTCGCTCGCGCGCAGCTCGCTCTGCGCGCGCTCGCTGTCGGCGGTCTTCGTCCCGACGAGGTGCACGACGAACACGGTGCCGAGCGCCGCGAGCGCGGCGAGACCGTGGACGTAGGGCGAACGGACGTAGCTCGGCACGAGCCCGACGGCGATCGCCGCCTGCCCGAGACCGATGCCGACGACGGTCCACCACGCGGCGGGCCGCCACGCGCGCGAGCCGACCTGGTCGATGCACCGGGCGACGACGAACACGTAGCCGATCACCAGCGTCGGACCCCAGCCGATCGCGTAGATGATCGACGTCGTGGCCAGGATCTGCAGCGCGACCGCGACCTGCACACGCCGATCGCTCGGCTCGTCGCCGCAGCGTTGGAGCGTCACCTCGGCGGTGATGCCCGCGCCCGCGAGCAGTGCGAGGAGGACCGGGAAGGGGACGCTGCCGAGCAGACCGGCGCGGGACAGCCCGAAGAACGCGATCGCGGTCAGCGGCGTCGCGACCCACACCGATGAGAGGGACGTGAGCGACCGCCGCCGGTCCCGACTGCGGGCCGCGTCGGCACGGCGAGCGCGGTCGTCCGAGCGCTGGCTCGGGACCCCACTGCTCGCTGTCGCGCTTGCTCTGCCCATCGGGCGCGCCTCTGCTGATCGCGGCGTGACGCCGCACGGCGACCGCGTCGCCACACGCGCGCTATCGGCGGGCTGGAGCGCCGGTTGAGCGATTTCGCAGGTCAGCGAGGGCGCGGGCGGGGATCGGCGAGCTGCACCTTGGCGATGACGTCGTCGCCGATCGGCAGCGGGGCGCAGCCGTGGGTGTGCTCGCACACCATGTCGAACTGCGGCTGCGCGGCACTGTGGCACGAGACGCACTCGCCGCCGAACTGGTTGACGACGCCCGTCGTCCCGCGCCGCAGGATCACCGTGCCCTGCGCGCTCACGCGCAGCGAGAAGAACTCCCAGTCGTGCGTCGCGGGGTCGAACCCGGCACGGCGCTTCACCATCGCCTCCTGCGGGACGAGCTGGATGATCGTCCCGACGGGATACGCGCCACCGGTGGGCGAGCTCGCGACCCGCAACGCCTCGGCCAGGTGACCGAGCCGGTTGTCGATGTAGAAGCCGCGCACCTTCGTCATCGTCAGGATGTTCCGGAAGTCGGCGGGCTGCATGTCGAGATCCTCGACGACGTGACGCGTCGGCGGGACGGTCGCGCGGCCGTGACCCGACCCGGCACCGCACGCCTGGACGACGAGCAGGACGACCAGCGCCACCAGTGCCGTCGCGGCCCACTGGGCCGCGTGCTCCCCGACCACCCGCCGGCCCACCCGTCGCCGTGCCACGCGCTCACTACGGGCACGCGGCGACCGGGGATTGCCCCGACGGCCGACGACCGCGCGGGACCGTCGCCGAACGTTTTGCCATCACGTTGCACCACGTCGCGCGATCTCTCAGACTCCCGGCGCACGATCAGCTCGTGATGCGCGCTCTGGCTCGCCGGTTCGAGGGCATGCGCCGATCCGACGGGATGTGGCTGCTCGTCGGCGTCGCGGGGGTGTTCGCGGCCCTCATCGTCGGCGGCGCCCTCGGCAACCTGCTCGCGCCCTGAGGCGCGCGACCCCTCCGTCAGAGCTCGACGGTCGTGAGGTCGTCGCCGAGGACGACCACGCCCGCGAAGTGCTGCGCGGCCAGCGCGCGCCACTCGTCCTCCGCGCCGGCCGGGAGCGAGGGGATGTAGTGGGTCAGCAGGAGCGTGCCGACGCCCGCGCGCGCGGCGGTGCGTGCCGCGTCCTCCACGCTCGAGTGGTAGTCGAGGATGTCCTGGAACCGCGCATTCGGAACGTTGCGAACGATGTCGGCGCGCAGCACTGTCTGGACGTACGCGTCCGCGCCCGCGCACACCTCGTCGAGCGACGCGCACGGCACACCGTCGCCCGCGACGACGACGGACCGTCCGCCGTGCTCGATGCGGTACGCGAGGCTCGGCTCCACAGGACGATGGTCGGTCGCGGCGACACGGACGTCGGCGGAGCCGACCGTGAACGTGTCGCCCGGCGCGACCTCCGTCACGTCGACGAGCGGCCGCCACGTGAGGTCCGCGTGGTGCGCGAGCCGGTACCCGATGTCGTGCGCGAGCGCGTCGAGCGTCGCGTCGACGACGTGGCGCGTGCCGACCGGACCCGCGACGCGCAGCGGCGTGGGCGTCTGGCTCATCACCCAGTGCGTCGTGATCACGTCGTTGAGGTCGGTGATGTGGTCGCTGTGCAGGTGCGTGATCAGCAGGCCGTCGAGCATCACCGGCAGCACGCCGGCCGCCGCGAGCCGCATCAGCACGGCTCGGCCGCAGTCGACGAGCACGGTCACGCCGTCCGCTCGCACGAGGGTGGCGGCGCCCGCGCGTTGCGCATCGGGGATCGGGCTGCCGGTGCCGAGCAGCGTGATCTTCATGGTGGGCCCTCGAGTGCTTGCTCGTCGTCGACGCGACCTGCACAGTATGTGCAACTTCAGCGAGCGAAGGTGACCGCGTGACGAGCGTGCGCGACATCCCGACCGCGCACACGCCGCCGGGCGGGTACGGCGCGCAGATGCCTCCGCCCGTTCTCGCGGGATGCGACGACCCCGTCGTCGCGGGCGCGCCGGATCTGCGCGGGCTGTGGAGGGTCGCCGCCGTCGACGCCGCCGATCCGCTCGCCGACGACCACCCGGTCCACCGACACGTCGAGCGCATCGAGCAGGCGGGCCGGCGCGTCGTCGTCACGTCGAGCGGCGTCGTGCACGACATGGTCGCCGACGGCAGCTACGAGCACGGCGTGAACGACGTCGCGGCCGCCGACCTGACGACGCCCATCGCGGTCGCCGCGACGTTCGAGGACGGCGCGCTCGTGCTGCGTCCGCGTGGTCTGCCCGGGGCCGAGGTCCGTCGCTGGCGCGACGGCGACGACCTGATGTGGCAATACGGCTCGGCGTTCATCGCTCGACTCGAGCGCGTCACCCCCGACGGAGACGGGCGCGCAACGCGCTGAAGCACAGCGTCATGCTCAGCGCGCCGACGGCGACCACCGCGAGCAACGCCTCGCCGAGACGTGCCGCGCCCCACCCGCTCGACACCAGCGAACGCATCCCCTCGAGCAGGTACGTCACGGGGTTCCACGCCGCCACCGTGTGCAGCCACCCGGTGAGCTGGCTCCGCGGCACGTACGACGTCGTCAGGAACAGGAACGGGAAGAACAGCAGGAACGTCGAGTTCACCGCGCCCGGGTTCCCCGTCTTCAACGCGATCGCGTACCCGAACCCCGAGAATGCGAGGCTCCACACCGCGGCGAACGCGACGAACACGATCACGCCGAGCGGTCCGGTCTCGAACCGCACGCCGAGCGCGAAGCCGACGAGCAGGATCGGCACGGTGAGCCCGGCCGCGACGGCGACGTTCGCGCAGAGGTGGCCGAGCAGGATCGCGAGCCGCCGGACCGGTGTCGGCAGCAGACGGTCGAAGCAGCCGTTCTGCACGTCATGACGAGCGCCGGCGCGCGGGACACGCCGGTCACACCGAGCAGGATCGCCGTCGGCATCTGGAACGCGCGGTAGTCGAAGTGCGCGATCGAGCGCTCGGTCAGGCGCTGCAGCGTCGCGACGTTCACGAGGAAGAAGAACAACGAGATGAACACCGGCGGCATCACCGACTCGAGGTCGCGCGGCACCGCGCGCAGCGCCCGACCCGCGATCGTCATGACGTCGGCGACGAACCCGGCCAGCCGGGCGGCCGTCCGGCGGGGTTGCGTGCGGATGGTCGGGGCAGTGTCGATCGCAGTCATCACGCGACCTCCTCCGTGGTCTCGTCGTCCATGTCGTCGTCGGTCCCGCCGCGGTCGATGCGAGGGCCGGTCAGCTCGAGGAACACGTCATCGAGCGTCGGCGTCCGCAGCGTGAGATCGCGGATCGCGACACCGCTGCGCGACAGCGCGATCGCGACCTCTCCGATCGCCGCGGGTCCGTCGGTCGTGGACACGAGCACCTCGCTGCCGTGCACGTCGACGCCCAGCACGCCGTCGACGCGCTCGACCGCGGCGCGCGCCGCGTACGCGGCGCCCGACCTGCTCGCCTGAGCAGCCGCGCGACGGCCGACGTTGGCCGAGTCTTCACGTCGCGTTCGCCGTGACCACGCCCGTTCGCAAGACGGCTCGCGCATGCTCTGACCCGACCTCGCACACGTCGAAGGACGGTCATGGTGAAGCACGCGTCTCTGCGCCGGCTCGCGATCATCGGACTCGTCGCCATCGCGACCGTCGCGGTCGCGCTCGTCGCCCCCGCCGCGGCGAGCGAGCGCGACCGCGGCCGAGGGCGCAGGGACACCGACGCGCATCACGTCCTGTTGCTGTCCGTCGACGGCCTCCACGCGGCGGATCTGGCGTGGTACGTCGCGTCGCATCCGCACTCGGCGCTCGCGTCCCTGACACGTGACGGCACGCAGTTCACCGACGCGCGCACGCCGTTCCCCTCGGACTCGTTCCCGGGGATGGTCGGTCAGGTCACCGGGGGCGACCCGTCGAGCACCGGGATCTACTACGACGACACGTACAACCACGCGCTGCTGCCACCCGGCACGACGGGCGCGGCGTGCGCCACCACGAGGCCCGGCACCGAGGTCACGTACTTCGAGGCACTCGACCTCGACCAGCACGCGCTCGACGCGGGTCAGGGGCTCGCCGGCCTCCCGGCGAGCATCCTCGGCATGACGGCGGATCCGCGCGCCGTCATCGACCCGAAGCAGCTCCCCGTCGATCCGAAGACGTGCTCACCCGTGTACCCGCACTCGTATCTGCGCGTGAACACCGTGTTCGAGGTCGCGCGCGCGGCGGGACTCCGGACCGCGTGGTCGGACAAGCACCCTGCGTACGAGATCCTCGACGGCCCTTCGGGCACCGGTGTCCAGGACCTGTTCACGCCCGAGATCAACAGCGACTCGCCGACGATCGGCTCGCCGGGCGACTGGACATCCGTCAACACGCTCACGCAGCAGTACGACGACTTCAAGGTCCGCGCGGTGATCAACGAGATCGACGGGTTCGACCACAGCGGCCGGACCCGGGTCGGGACGCCCGCCATCTTCGGGATGAACTTCCAGACGGTCTCGACGGCGCAGAAGCTGCCGCGGTCGGTGACGGCGACCTCGGGTACGACGAAGCTCCCGGGTGGCTACGAGCCCGGCGGCACGATCCCCGAACCGGTGTTGCGCGGCGCGCTCGACTACGTCGACACGCGCGTGGGCGCGATGCTGGCCGCGATCGACCGTGCGGGTCTCGCGCGCAGCACGGTCATCATCCTGTCGGCCAAGCACGGCCAGTCACCGCAGGACCCGACCGAGCTGACGCGCATCGACGACGGACCGATCCTCGACGCGCTGAACGCGGCCTGGAAGACCGCGCATCCGAGCTCGGTGCGGCCGCTCGTCGCCTTCGCGGTCGACGACGACGGCATGTTGATCTGGCTCAACGACCGTTCGGCCACCGCGACCGACTTCGCGAAGCGGTTCCTCCTCGGCTACTCGGGGATCGGGAACGACGTCGCGGGCAACCCGAAGCCGTTCACCGCGTCCGGTCTACGTGACGTCCGCGCGGGCGAGGACGCCGCCGATCTCTTCCACGTGCCGGGCGCCGACCCGCGCGTTCCCGACGTCGTCGGGATCAGCCAGGTCGGCGTCGTCTACACGGGCGGAAAGGGCAAGATCGCGGAGCACGGCGGGGCGAACCCGCAGGACCGCGACGTCGCGCTGGTCGTCTCGGGCGCGTCGATCCCGCGCGGGCGCGTCGTCGGCGAAGACGTCGAGACGACGCAGATCGCGCCGACGATCCTGCAGCTGCTCGATCTCGACCCGCACCAACTGCGCGCGGTGCAGCTCGAGCACACGCGGGCCCTGCCTCTGCACTAGCGGCGCGGCGACACCCGCCCGAGCGACGCGCGTCACACGTGTCACACATCGGCGCGCCGCGGCGTCCTCACTCCTGACGACGAACGAGCTCGGACGGGAGGAGAGCGCATGACCGCGATCATCGAGACGGAAGGACTGGTCAAGCGCTTCGGCGACGTGCAGGCCCTCGCGGGGCTCGACGTGAGGGCCGAGTCGGGACGCGTCACCGCGCTGCTCGGCCCGAACGGCGCGGGCAAGACGACCTTTGTCAACGCCGTCGCGACGCTCGTCCGCCCCGACGCGGGTGTGCTGCGCGTCGCGGGCATCGACGTAGGACGCGACCCCCGACGCGTGCGCGAGGTCATCGGCCTGGCGGGGCAGTACGCATCGGTCGAGCCCGCGATGACCGGACGCGAGAACGTCGAGCTCGTCGCGCGGATGTTCGGCCTGGATCGCCGCGCGGCCCGGGCCGCGGCTCAGGCGGTGCTGGAGCGTCTTGCGCTGGACGACGCGGCCGACCGTCTGGTCCGGACGTACTCGGGCGGGATGCGCCGGCGACTCGACCTCGGCGCCAGTCTCGTCGGCCGGCCGCGCCTGCTCCTGCTCGACGAGCCGACGACCGGCCTCGACCCGCGGGGCCGCGCCGAGCTCTGGAACGCGATCCGCAACCTCGTCGCGGACGGCGTCGACGTGCTGCTGACGACCCAGTACCTCGAGGAGGCGGACCAGCTCGCGCGTGACGTCGTGATCGTCAACCACGGGCGGGTCATCGACGCGGGAACCCCGGACGAGCTGAAGGACCGTGCCGGGCGCGACGTGATCGAGGTCCGTCCGCGGGGCGCGGGCGACCTGCCGGCCGTCGAGGAGCTGCTGACGTCCGTCGCGCGCGAGACACCGACGTCGGACGCCGACACGCAACGGGTCTCGGTCCCGACCGACGGCGGTGCCGCGCAGCTCGCGGTCGTCGTGCGCCTTCTCGACGAGCGAGGGATCGCGATCGACGACGTCGGCCTGCGCCGGCCGTCGCTCGACGAGGTGTTCCTCGCGCTCACCGGACAGCCGATCGGGACGTCCGGTCCCGATCCCGACGACTCCGCCGCGGACGCGGCCTGACCCCTGGAGACTGACCATGACCGCCGTCACCACCGACGTCACACGCGACGCGCGCGCCGCTGCACCGAAGATCGCAGCGGGGACCGGCGCGGGCTTCCTCACCGCGACCGGACAGGCGGCGCGACGCACCGTGCTGCAGTACCTGCGCACGCCGCAGCTCGTCGTCCTGCCGACGATCACCGGCGCGCTCTTCCTGTTCATCTTCCGCTACATCTTCGGCGGCGCGATCCACGCCGGTCGCGCGGTCGACTACGTGGACTTCCTCGTCCCCGGGTTCCTCGCGACGGTCGCGCTGTGGACGGGGATGAACGCACCGGCCGGGATCGCGGAGGACGCGGCGAGCGGCGTGCACGACCGGTTCCGGTCGCTCCCGATCCCACGCGCCGCCGTCATGGCCGGCCGCTCGCTCGCGGACGGCGCGCTGTCCTCGTGGGTGCTGCTCGTCGCCGCGCTGCTCGGCTTCGCTGTCGGGTTCCGCACCGACGCCGCGCTCGGCGCGGTCGTGCTCGCCTTCGCGCTCATGCTCGTCGCCACCTACGCGTTCACGTGGCTGTTCATCGGTCTCGGGCTGCTCGCCGGCAACGCGCAGGCGGCCCAGGGCACGGCGTCGCTGCTCGTCATCCCGATCACGTTCCTGTCGAGCGCGTACGTGCCCGTGAGCTCGATGCCGGGATGGATGCAGCCGTTCGCGGCCAACCAACCGGTCACCGTGCTGATCAATGGCGTGCGCAGCCTGATGCTCGGCGGCGCCAACGTCGCCGGCGTCGGTCACACGACGACGTACTGGGTCGTGCTCAGCCTCGCCTGGCTCGCCGGCATCTTCGCCGTGTCGTGCTGCTTCGCCGTCACGCGTTTCGCCCGCACCCGCTGACCTTGGCACACATCTCGGGCCCCCTCGGGCCGGGCCCTCCCGGCCTCCGGCCAGGGCCCGGCTTCGTCCGCACATCTCTCGAAAGGAGCCTCGACATGAGCAAGCAGATGGAAGGTGTCGACCTGACGATCATGCTCGCCTCGCACGACGCGTTCCGGCGTGACGTCGCCTGCTTCCGCGACGCCGCTGCGTCGGACGAGCTGCCGCACCGCGCATGGGACGTCTTCACACGGCAGCTGCACTTCCACCACACGAGCGAGGACGACCTCGTCTGGCCGGCGGTGCGCGACCGTCTCGAGCCGCTCACGGGCGAGGTCCCGGTGCTCGCGCAGATGGTCGACGAGCACGCCCGCATCGAGCCGCTCCTCGCCGCCGTCGAGCGGGCGCGCGCGACGGGCGGACACCCGCTGGCCGCCGCGCTCGACGAGCTCGCCGCGAGCCTCGACGCCCACCTCGCGCACGAGGAGCGCGACGCGCTCCCGCTGATCCAGGCGAGCTTCTCACCCGAGGAGTGGGGTCAGGTCGGCGCGCAGATCCAGGCGCGGATGGGCGCAGACGACGCGGCGGAGTTCTTCCCGTGGCTGCTCGCGGGCGCCGACCCGCAGCGGACGAACGACGTCCTCGGGATGCTGCCTCCGCCGGTGCGCGAGACGTACGAGAACGTGTGGCGCCCGCAGTACGAGGAGCGCGTGGGCGCGTGAGGAAGCCTGGAGGACGGTGATGCAACCGCCGGATCACACGGGGACGGGCGTCGACGACCCGCGCTTCGGTGCGCTCTGGGCCGCGCACCGGCGCCGGATGCTCGATCTCGCCTTTCGCATGCTGCTCGACGTGCGCGACGCGGAAGACGTCGTGCAGGAGTCGTTTGCGCGTCTCGCACGGACCGACATCGAGCACCTCGACGATCCCGAGGCCTGGCTCGTGGTCGTCACCGGCCGGCTCTGCCTCGACCGTCTCCGCGCCCGGCGACGCAACCCGACCGACCTCGTCGACGTCTCGGGCGACCCGCGCGGCGTGCCCGACGTGCACACGCCCGAGCCGTCCGAGCACATCGCGCTCGTCGACAACGTGACGATGGCGATGCACGCGGTTCTCGCGCTGCTGAGCCCCGCGGAACGGACCTCGTTCGTCCTGCACGACGTGTTCCAGTACGACTTCGACGAGGTCGCCGCGATCGTCGGGCGCAGCCCGGCCGCGTGCCGGCAGCTCGCGAGCCGCGCCCGCCGGCGGCTGCGGGCCGAGTCGACGACGGGTCGCTTCCCGGTCGACTCCGCGTTGCAGCGGCAGGTCGGCGAACGGTTCGTCGAGGCGTGCACGAACGGTGACGTCGACGCGCTCCTCAGGTTGCTCGACCCGTCGGTCCACGGTGACGGCGATGTCGGCGCGCACCGCGTCGGCGCGCACGACGTCGCGCAGAACATCCTGCGCTACCTCGGGCCCGGCGTGCGCCCGACGTTGCTGCACATGCCCGTCGGCGACCGCGTCGGGATCGTCGCGCTGCAGGAGCACCAGGTTCTCGCGTTGGTCCTGCTGACCCTGGACGACGGTCGTGTCGTCCACGTCCACGCGCTCGCAGGCCCCGGCCCGCGCGCCGCGGTCGGTGCGGCGCTCGGCCTCGGATGAGCACGGTCGGAACGCGGTCGTGACGCGCCGGCACCGGGACGGTGCATGATCCCGGATGCATGCGTGGTCGCCGTTCTTCGATCCCGATGGTCGTCGTCGTGTGCGTCGCACTCGCGGCCTGCACGTCGCGTTCTCGCGTGACGCGGGTGACGAGCAGGTGCGAGCCGTCGCTCGCGTCCGGCACGTACACGTTCGACGGCCGCGCGTACCGGGTCGCGATGCCGCGCGCGGGCGGGTCGCGCCATCCGCTGATCGTCCTGTTCCACGGGTTCGCGTCGAGCAAGGAGGCGATCGACGCGGACACCGGCATGGAGCAGGCCGGCACGGCGCGCGGGTTCGTCGTCGTGACGCCCGACGGCACCGGGACGCCGCGCACGTGGCGGTTCCTCGGGCCGGGAAGCGCCGACGACTACGCGTTCGCGGACGCGCTGGTGCGCGACGTCACGTCGCACGCGTGCATCGATCCCCACCACGTCTACGCCGCCGGTCATTCCGCCGGGTCCGCGTTCACCGGCTTCCTCGTCTGCCACCCGCCGTTCCGGTTCGCGGCGGTCGCGATGGTCGAGGCGACGATCCCCTCGACGTGCCCGGCGAACGTGACGTACGGGGTGATCTCCGTGCACGGGACCGCCGACCCCGTCGTGCTCTACGACGGTGGCCTCGGGATCGGTCAGACGGTGCCCATCCCGCCCGTGAAGCAGACGATCGCCGCGCTCGCGACGCGCAACCACTGCGCGACGCCGCCGGTGGACGGGACGCAGGCGCCCGGCGTGACCCGCCTGCGGTACGCCGGGTGCCCACCCGGCCGGGACGTCGAGCTGCTCTCGGTCGTCGGCGGCGGGCATCCGTGGGCCGGCGGGCTGCAGGCGACCTCGACGGAGCGGCAGGTGCCCGGCGCGCAGTACCGAGTGACCGACGCGATCCTCGATTTCCTTACTCGCCAGTAGCTCTCGCGGATGCCGACGGCTCTGGAACGTGACGGATGCGTCAGATAGCGTCCGTCGCACACGGTGTCCGCCCGAACGCTGCGTGCCGACGCGGGTGACATCGATCGAGCGGGGACGTCGGGGATGAGCCAGGTCGAGGCCACACCGCAACGCGACGCGATCGTGCCGCCCACGACCGTGGCGGACACGCGGTCGCGTTGCTTCGCGCCGCGGCCGGGAGCAGCCCCGATGCTCGGCACGATCCGCGGTCTCGGCGCGGCACTTCCCGACGGCGTGCTCGCGAATCCCGAGCTCGAGCGCCGGTTCGCGTTGCCTCCCGACTGGATCGTCGAACGCTGCGGGATCAACGAACGGCGCACCGGTGGCGACGTCGCGTCGCTCGCGAGCGAGGCCGCCGCGCGCGCGCTCGGAGATCACGCTGCCGACGACGTCGACCTCCTCATCCTCGCGACGTCGACATCCGACGTGCGCCTGCCCGCGACCGCGGCCGACGTCGCCCGTCGCGTCGGCCTCGGTTGCGCGACGTTCGACCTCAACGCGGCGTGCACCGGCTTCGTCTACGCGCTGCTGAGCGCGTACGGGTTCCTCGCGATCGGTGCGAGCAACGTCCTCGTCGTGGGCGCGGACGTCATGACGAGCATCGTCGACCCCGCCGACTGCAGCACCGCGATCCTGTTCGGCGACGGCGCGGGCGCCGTGCTGGTGTCGAACGACGGTCGTGCCGACGGCAGCGCGCTCCTCGGCTGGCACGCGAGCACCGAACCCGCGGCGTATGACCTGTTGTGCGCGCGCCACGACGGCCCGATCGTGATGGACGGGCGCGCCGTGTTCCGCTTCGCTGTGCGCACGATGGTCGAGTCCGCGTCGCGCGCGATGACGGCTGCCGGCGTGACCGCCGATGAGATCGCGCTGTTCGTCCCGCACCAGGCGAACACGCGGATCATCGCCGCGGGCTGCGAGCGCCTCGGGATCGACGCGCACCGGACCGCGACGACGCTCGCGACCACGGGCAACACGTCGGCCGGCTCGGTGCCGATCGCGCTGTGCGCGGCGCTCGACGGGCGCGACCTCACGCCGGGCGACCTCGTGCTGCTGACCGGCTTCGGCGCGGGGATGACGGCCGCGACCGCCGTCATCCGTTGGTGACCCGTCCGCGGAAACGATATTCTCGCCTCGTGAGTGCGAGCCTTCCGCGCGCCGGCGGGCGCCAGGGCGGGCGCGATCCCGACCGGGTCGCGGACCTGGTCGAGATCCACGCGCTGTGTGCCCGCTACATGATGCTCACCAGCCAGTTCGTGCAGGACCGGTGGCTGGAGGTGTTCACGCCGGACGGTGAGTACAACGCGTTCGGCACGCCGTACACGCTGGAGCGGTTCCCCGCGCTCCTGGCCGCGGCGCCTCGCGGGCAGTTCATCGGGAACATGCCGGTCGTCGAGCTCGACGGCGACACCGCGTCCGGCATGCAGCACTTCGTCTTCATCGACCAGACGACGCATGCGATGCGGCTCGGTTGGTACAACGACCAGTACGTCCGCACGAGCGACGGCTGGCGCATCCGCCGTCGCTCGACGACGTTCATGCGCAAGCACGGCGGCTTCGACTCGGGCCGTCAGCACGACCCGCTCGCCGACGCCCAGTAGGTCCGCGAAGAGCCAGTAGGTCCGCGAGGAGGAGGGACGCCCGGTGGACGACCTGCCCGGCATGATCAGCGTCGACGACCACGTCGTCGAGCCGCCCGACCTCTGGCAGGACCGCCTGCCCGCGCGCATGCGCGAGAAGGGACCCCGGGTCGAGCGCGCGCGCTGGGGCGACTTCTCGCTCGACGTCGGCGCGTCGTACAAGCAGGAGATGACCGAGGACGGCGCGTGGGGCGACTACTGGCTCTACGAGGACCGTCTGATCTACGTGCACAAGCGCCACGTCGCGATCCCGCTCGACGCGACCCCCGACGGTGACGTCTCGCGCTTCGACCGGTCGCGCATGTTCATCGGCGCGCTCACGTACGACGAGATGCGCCCCGGGTGCTACGACCCGAAGGCGCGCGTCGAGGACCTCGCGATGTGCGGCGTCGACGGCTCGCTCGCGTTCCCGACCTTCCCACGCTTCTGCGGCCAGACGTTCATGGAGGGCTCGGACCACGAGCTCGGTCTCGAGTGCGTCAAGGCCTACAACGACTGGATGATCGAGGACTGGTGCGGCCAGTCCGACGGTCACCTGATCCCGTTGTGCCTCATTCCACTGTGGGACGTCGACCTCGCGGTCGCCGAGGTCCAGCGCAACGCGGCACGCGGCGCGCGTGCGATCTGCTTCAGCGAGATCCCCACGCACCTCGGCCTGCCGAGCATCCACACCGGCTACTGGGACCCGCTGTTCGCGGTGTGCGAGGAGACCCGCACCACGCTGTGCATGCACATCGGGTCGTCGTCGAAGATGCCGGCGGCGTCGCCGGACGCGCCGCCGTCGACGGACATCATGCTGTCGTTCAACAACTCGATGGCGTCGCTCGCCGACTACTTCTTCTCCGGCGTGCTCGTGCGGTACCCGGAGCTGAAGCTCGCGTACTCGGAGGGCCAGATCGGTTGGATCCCGTACGCGCTCGAGCGCGCGGACAACACCTGGGAGTACCACTCCAACTGGACGCGCGCGAAGGAGACGATCCCGGAGCCGCCGTCGACGTACTACCGGGGCCGGATCTTCGGGTGCTTCACGAACGACCTGCACGGCATCTCGTCGATCGACGAGGTCGGCGAGGACAACATCTGCTTCGAGACCGACTACCCGCACACCGACACGACGTGGCCCTTCGTGCGCGAGGAGGTCGAGCGGCTGACGAAGTCGCTGACCGACGAGCAGCGCTACAAGGTGCTGCGCGGGAACGCGATCCGCATGCTCGATCTCGACTGGGACTGACTCACGCCCCGAGGCCGTGCAGGCAGAACTCCCAAGTGTCGTCGGCGGTGAGGCGCAGGCGCGGGTTCGCGACGAGCCGGTTGCCGAACCAGCTGTAGATGACGGTCTGCTCCATCAGCGCGGCCGCGCGCCGTGTGTCGTCGACGTGGACGGCGCCGGCCGCCTTGGCGTCGTCGAGCAGCTCCGTGAGCATCTGCGAGATCGGTGCCATCGCCGCGTTCACGCGCTCGGGATGGTTGAACGAGAGCTGGACGGAGAACTCCATGATCGGGCGGCGGTTGTGCGTGCCCCGCTTGCGGGGCGTCTCGGTCGGGTCGCACCACTCGTGCAGCCGGATCGTGAACGCGCGCAGCCGTTCCATCGGGTCGGACTCGGACTCCACGACCCGGGCCAGGTCCTCGGTCGTCTCCTGCAGCGTCTCCTCGAACAGCGCGAGGAGGAGCTCGTCCTTGCCGTCGAAGTACTGGTAGAAGCCGCGCAGCGACTGCTTCGACCGGTCCAGGACCTCCTGGATCGTGAACTCGGTCGTGCCCTTCTCGTCGATCAGCTCGAACGCGGCGTCCAGGAACCGCTGGACCCGGCGCTCGGCGCGGGACCGGGCCGCGTTCAGGCTGCGTGAGACCGCACGCTCACGCCACGCGGGCTGGTTCGCATCTTCCGCTGCTTCGGGTTCTGCCATGTCGGAAACCGCCTTGTTCATGGACGACGCTATCAGCGGTCCGTCCGCGGAAACGGCGTTCCGCGCGTGACGTCCGTCCGCCGCTGCTGCAGCGCGTCGACCGCGGCCCAGTGCGCGTCCGCCGTCCACAGGCGTGCGAACGCGTCGGTCGCGCCGGCGGCGAGCTCCGCGTGGACCGCCGGGACCGCCGCCGCGATCACCGACTTCACGGCCCGGGTCGCGCCTGGCGCCGTCGCCGCCATGCGGGCTGCGAGCGCGCGCCAGTCGTCCTCGAAGGTCGCGCGCGGGACGACGACGTCCACGAGCCCGAGGCGTTGGGCGTCGAGCGCGCCGTACAGCTCGCCGGTCGCGATCGCGAGGAGCGCGCGCCCGCGTCCGATCGTCGCCGCGAGCCGCTCGGCACCACCCCACGCCGGCATGATCCCGAGGCTCACCTGGTTGAACCCGATCCTCACGTCGTCGGCGGCGATCCGGATGTCGGCCGCGATGGCGACCTCGGCGCCGCCGCCGAGCGCGTGACCGTTCAGCGCCGCGAGCACCGGGATCGGAAGGTCCGCGACGCGATCGAGGAGGCGACGCATCCGGCGCGCCATCGCGAGCGCGTCGTCGTGCGTGCGGAGGCGGTCGAGCTCCTTGATGTCCCCGCCGGAGACGAACGCGCGGTCCCCGCCGCCCCGCAGGACGAGCACCGCGGCGTCCGACGCGAGCACCCGGTCGAGTGCGCGGGCCAGCTCGTCCATCGTGGCGAACCCGATCGCGTTACGGACGTCGGGCCGGTCGATCGTCACGACGGCGACGCCCGCCTCGAGGTCGACCCGCACGCCCGGCTCCACGAGCCCGAGAATATCGTTCTCGCTTACCGCGTGACAGGCGTTTCGGTTTCCTGCATATCGGATTTCCGTTAGCCTGACGGTGTGAACGGTGAGGTCCGCAGCGAGGCCGGGATCCCGCTCGCCACGAGCTACGGGCCCGGGGACCTCCCGCGGCCGGAGGAGCTGCCGTCCCCCGGGACGTTCCCCTTCACCCGGGGCAACTTCGCCGACGGCTACCGGGGCCGGCTCTGGACGATCCGCCAGTACTCGGGCTTCGGGACGCCGGAGGAATCCAACGCGCGGTACCGGTACCTGCTCGACCAGGGCGGCACCGGGCTGTCGGTCGCGCTCGACCTCCCGACCCAGTGCGGCTACGACTCCGACCATCCCGACGTCGAGGAGGAGGTCGGCCGGGTCGGTGTCGCGCTCGACACCCTCGCCGACGCGGAGATCCTGTTCGACGGCATCCCGCTCGACGCGATCAGCACGAGCTTCACGATCAACGGGACCGCCGCGATCCTGCTCGCCTTCTACGTCGCGGTCGGGGAGAAGCAGGGCGTCGACCGGGCCGAGCTGCGCGGCACCATCCAGAACGACATCCTCAAGGAGTACGTGAGCCGCGGCACGTGGATCTGGCCGCCGCGCCCGTCGTTGCGGTTGATCGCCGACACGATCGAGTTCTGCGCGCAGGACGTTCCCCGCTTCAACGCGATCTCCGTCGCGGGCGCGCACTTCCGCGACGCGGGCGCGAACGCGGCGCAGGAGATGGCGTTCACGCTCATGGACGGCATCACGTACTGCGACGAGGTGATCGCGCGCGGTCGCATGACGATCGACGAGTTCGCACCGCAGGTGTCGTTCTTCTTCTACACGCACGGCGACTTCTTCGAGGAGATCGCGAAGTACCGCGCTGGCCGCCGGCGCTGGGCGCGGATCGTCCGGGAGCGCTACGGCGCGAAAGACGACCGCTCGTGCATGTTCAGGGTCGGTTGCGTGGCGGGTGGCGCGTCGCTGTACGCGCCACAGGCGCACAACAACATCGTCCGCGTCGCGTACGAGGCGATGGCGTCGGTGCTCGGCGGCGTGCAGTCGATGTTCACCGCCGCGTGGGACGAGCCCTTCGCCATCCCCACCGAGGAGTCGGCCACCCTCGCCCTGCGGACACAGCAGATCCTGGCCTACGAGACCGGCGTGGCCAAGGTGGCCGATCCCCTCGGCGGCTCGTACTACGTCGAGGCGCTGACCGACGCGATGGAAGAGCGAGTGGTCGAGATCATGGACGACCTCGAGCGCCAGGGCGGCATGGTCAAGGCCATCGAGGAGGGCGTACTGCAGCGGATGATCTCCGAGCAGG
>DASRES010000036.1 GCA_035651955.1 Acidimicrobiia bacterium | reverse complement strand
GACGCTCGTCGTCGCGGTCGCGCAGAACGTCGTGAACCTCGCGCTCGAGCTGCTGCTCGTCTACACGCTCGGCCTCGGCATCGCCGGCTCGGCCTGGGGAACGGTCGCGGCGCAGTACGCGGCCGCGATCGCGTATCTCCTGTTCGTCGCGCACCTCGCCCGTCCCCTCCGCGCGACCTGGGGCGTGCGCACGCACGGGATGCGCGACTCGGCGCGCGTCGGCGGGCGTCTCGTCGTCCGGACCGGATCGCTGCTGTTCGCGTATCTCGTCACGACCGCGGTCGCGTCGCGCCTCGGTGACGCGCAGCTCGGCGCGCATCAGGTCGCGTTCCAGGTGATGATGTTCCTCGCGCTGTCGATGGACGCGCTCGCGATCGCAGGTCAGGCGCTGATCGGGAAGCTCCTGGGCGCAAACGATGCCGACGGGGCCCGTACCGCCGCGCGGCGCATGCTCGAGTGGGGCGTCGTGATGGGCGTCGTGTTCGGGATCGCGCTCGTCGTGCTCCGGCCGTGGATCGCTCCCCTGTTCACGCACGACACCCGCGTCACGCAGCGCACGCTCGAGCTCCTGTTCGTCGTCGCCGCGTTGCAACCGCTCAACGCGGTCGTGTTCGTGCTCGACGGGATCCTCATCGGCGCCGGAGACGTCGGATACCTCGCCGTGGCGATGGCCGTGTCGACCTTCGTGTGCTTCCTGCCCGTGGCGGTCGCGGTCCAGCTGCTGCACGGCACGCTCCTCGACCTGTGGGGCGCGCTCTGCGTGCTGATGCTCGCCCGGCTCGTCACGATGTGGTGGCGCTACCGGACGCCGGCGTGGCTCGTCGCGGGCGCCGTGCGCGCCGAGCGCCCCGCGTGACGACCTTGCTGACCAGCCCGCGCAACCGACGGCTTGCGCACCCGGCGCCACCGCGGTTTCCTTCGCGGGTGCCCGACCGTGCGCCGGACCCAGTCGTGGACGTCGACCTGACCTCACCCGAGGCGGGATGGACGAACGGCACCGACAGGGCGAGCACCGAGATCGTCCACGTCCCGCGGACCGACGCGGGAACCGAGCCGTCGCCGACCGAGGCACGGCGCTCCGACGTCGACGGCTGGGGCCGCAGCGAGCGGATGCGTCGCATCGCGCGCGCCATCTATGACCCCGTGTACGAGCACTGGTTCCGGGTCGAGTGGGAAGGGCTCGAGCACGTGCCGCGCGCGGGTGGCGCGCTGATGATCGCCAACCACGCGGGCGCGATCCCGTCGGACGCGCCCGTGATCATGCACGGCATCGAGAAGGAGCTCGGCCGGCCCGTGTACGGCCTCGCCGAGAACCTGTTCCGCGCCGTGCCCGTCGTCGGCACGCTGTGGTCACGCGGCGGTGGCGTCGGCGCGCATCCCGACAACGCGTACCGGCTCCTCCACGACGAGCAACAGCTCGCGGTCGTCTTCCCGGAGGGGACGAAGGGTCCGGGCAAGCACTACCGCGAGCGGTATCGACTGCGGCGGTTCGGGCGGGGCGGGTTCGTCGCGATCGCCATGCGGGCCGGCGTACCGGTCGTGCCGATTGCGGTTGTCGGCTCGGAGGAGACGATGCCGCTCCTCTACAAGAGCGCGCGCGGCGCCAAGATCCTCAATGTCCCGTACTTCCCGGTGACGGCCAACATGCTCCTGCTGGGACCACTCGGTCTCGTCGCGCCGTTCCCCGCCAAGCTGCGGCTGCGCGTGCTGCCGCCCGTGCACTTCGACGTGCCACCCGATCAGGAGCGCTACTCGCGCAGCCGCATCATGGAGGAGGCGGAGCGCATCCGCGAGCTCATCCAGCAGGCGGTCTACGACATGCTGCGCGCCCGTCGCAGCGTGCTGTTCGGCTGATCCGGTCGACCGATGCGTGTTCTCGTCGCCGGGCTCGGGACGTACTGGGGCAGCCGCGTGGCCCAGGCACTCGAAGCGCTCGACGAGGTGGAGGTGATCGTCGGCGTCGACACGCGTGATCCCGTCCTCCCGCTCGAGCGGACGGAGTTCGTGCGGGCCGATTCGTCGTTCTCGATCCTCAACCGGATCGTGCGCGCGACGCAGGTCGACACGATCGTGCACACGCATCTCGTCGTCGACTCGACGAAGCTGCGCAGCCGCGCCCTGCACGAGATCAACGTGATCGGCACCATGAACCTTCTCGCAGCAGCCGGCGCGGCGGGCAGCCCGGTCCGAAAGGTCGTGCTGAAGAGCTCGACGCTCGTCTACGGCTCGACCTACCAGGACCCGTACTTCTTCCGCGAGGAGACCCGCCGCGTGCGCGGCGCGCACACGCCGGTGGAGCGGTCGCTGCTCGAGGTGTCGGGGTTCGTACGCGACTTCGCGGAGGACAACCCGCATGTCACGGTGACGAAGCTGCGGTTCAGCAACGTGCTCGGCGAGGGGGTCGACACGCCGTTCACGAAGGCGTTCCGGCGGCCGGTCGTCCCCGAGATCTTCGGCTTCGACCCGCGCATGCAGTTCACCCACGAGGACGACGTCGTCGGCGCGCTCGTGTACGGGGTGCTGCACGACGTGCCGGGCGTCTACAACGTCGCCGGTGACGGGACGCTGCCGTGGAGCGAGGTGTGCGCGATCGTCGGCAAGCCGCGCGTCCCGTTGATGCCGGTCGCGACGGGTCTCGCGGCGCGACCGTTGCGCGCCGCCGGCCTGCTCGACCTGCCGTCCGAGCTGCTCGACCTGCTGCGCTACGGGCGCGGCGTCGACAACGCGCGCTACAAGCGGGCCGGGTACCGCTACGGGTTCACGTCGGTCGGCACGGTGCACGCCTTCGCCCGGGCGCTCCGGCTCGAGCGCGTCGTCGGGGACGCACGACCGCAGTACCGCTACGAGCGCGACGTCGAGCAGTTCTTCCGACACTCCCCCGCCGTCGTACACCAGGTGGACTGAATGCCGCTGCGGACCGAACGTCACGAC
>DASRES010000035.1 GCA_035651955.1 Acidimicrobiia bacterium | reverse complement strand
CTGGTCGCTGGGTGGTGCGCCCCTCCTCCCGTCGCCGTACTTCGGCCGTGACGAGGCGCGTGGTCTGGTCCTGACATCGAACGGCGGCTACGAGCTCACGAGGACGGGAGCGATCGTCCCGTTCGGCGGGGCGCCGGGGGTCGCGGTCGCGACCTGGATCATCTCGCCGCCGTACGCGCGCCAGCTCGCCATGGCCCCGTGAACGCGTACGGGTCGTTCGCTACCCTGTCCCGCCGTGCCCGCTCCGCCCGCCGATCGCGGCGTCGACGCCGAGCGCTGTCTCTCGGTCGTCATGCCTTGTTACAACGAGGCGGCCACGGTCAAGGCCGTCGTCGAGCGCGTGCTCGAGTCGTCGTACGTCGACGAGGTGATCGCCGTCGACGACGGGTCGACCGACGGCACGCTCGACATCCTCCGCGGCATCCAGGACCCGCGCGTGAAGGTGTTCGTCCAGCCGATCAACCTCGGCAAGGGCGCGGCCTTGCGGCGCGGGTTCCGGGAGGCGAGCGCGCCGTACGTCATCGTCCAGGACGCGGACCTCGAGTACGACCCGGCCGACTACGAGCAGGTGCTGCGCCCGCTCCTCGCTGGCGCGGCGGACGTCGTGTACGGGTCGCGCTTCCTCGGTGGCCGCCCGCACCGCGTCCTGTACTACTGGCACTCGGTCGGCAACGGGTTCCTCACGACGCTGTCGAACATGTTCACGAACCTGAACCTCACCGACATGGAGACCTGCTACAAGGCGTTCCGCCGGGAGGTCATCCAGGACGTCGACTTGCACGAGGACCGGTTCGGGTTCGAGCCCGAGATCACCGCGAAGATCGCGCGCGCGGGATGGCGGGTGTACGAGGTCGGCATCTCGTACGCGGGCCGCACGTATGCCGAGGGCAAGAAGATCGGCTGGAAGGACGGCGTGCGCGCGCTGTACGGCATCGTCCGGTACTCCGGCCTCGGCGAGCGTCTCGAGCGCCGGCCGGCGCGTGACGTCGTGGACGCGCCGGACGACGGCCGCGAGACCGTGGTCTTCGACTCGTTGCGCGACGCGCCGAACTACGCCGACTGGGTGCACGACCTCGTCGCTCCCTACCTCGGTCGCGACGTGCTCGAGGTCGGCGCGGGCAGCGGCGAGCTGACCGAGCGGATCGCCCGTCGCGGTGCGCGTGTGCTCGCCACGGACGTCTCCGAGCAGCACGTCTCCGAGCTGCGCGCGCGGTTCCGGTCCGAGCCCACCGTCGGCGTGCAGCGTGCCGATCTCGCCGACGTCCCGGGCGACGCGCAGTTCGACACTGTCGTCGCGGTGAACGTGCTCGAGCACGTGCGCGACGACGAGCGCGCCCTCGCCCGGCTCGCGAAGCTCCTGCAGCCGGGTGGTCGCCTCGTCCTGCTCGTTCCCGCGCTCGACTCGCTCTACAGCGACGTCGACGCGCGGATCGGGCACCACCGGCGCTACCGCAAGTCGTCGCTCGCGTCGCTCGTCGACCGCGCCGGGCTGCGCGTGGTCGAGGCCCGCTACGTCAACGCGCTCGGCGCGCTGGGCTGGTGGCTCCTCGCGCGGCAGATCGGCTACGTCCCGCGCGGCGAGCAGGCCGTGCGCGCGTTCGACCGGTTCGCGGTGCCGTTCGTCCGCCGCTTCGAGGACGGCCGCGAGGTCCGGTTCGGCCAGTCGCTCCTGCTCGTCGGGCAACGCCCCGCCGACGAGTAGGACCCGGGCGCCGGTCGGGCGTCAGATCTCCAGCGGTTCCTGCTCGATCGCCTGGATGAGCGGCGTGACCCGCGGCGCCGTGGCCGACCGCAGCTGGTGCGCCATCGCGACGATCATCGCCGCGGTGCTCGCCGCCGAGCCGATCAGGAACCCGAGCTCGACCCGCAGCTCGAGACCGCTGGCCACACCCGCGACGACGACGAACGCGACCACGCCGACGAGCCACGCGAACGTCTGCTTGGCGTGGCCGTTCAGCGCGATCACGGCCTGGGCGAGCGTCAGGGCGACGATGTACACGCCGCTCCCGGCGGCCAGCAGCCCCAGGTCGACGTTGCCCATCGTGAATTTGTCGCTGCCGAACAGGATCCGGCCGGCGAAGGGCCCGGCCGTGAACGCGGCGACCGTCCCGATGACCGCGATGCCCGTGACGACGACGACGAGTCGCCGCAGGCCGGCCCGGAACTCGTCCTGACGGCCCGCACCCGCGAGCGACGCGAGCTTCGGCAGCAGCGCGGCTTGCACGGCCTGGAACAGCAGCACCGGGATGCGCGCGATGAAGAACGCGCGTGCGAACGATGCGACGGCGTCCTTCTCGCTGTGCTTCGCCAGGAGACCGATCCCGAGCAGCGCGGAGTACCCGAGGGCCTGCATGAGCACCGACCCGGCCAAGAGGTAGCCGAGCTTCTCCGACAGCTCGCTGTACGGCGCCGGCGGCCCCGGCGTGATCAGCCCGCGCTGGCCGCGCAGCGAGTACGCGACCGCGACGAACGGCGCGAGCGCGAGGCACAAGCCGTACGCGGCCGCACTCTTCACGCCCAGCACGGCGAGCGGGATTGCGGCGAGGAGCCGGACCACGCCCTCCGAACCGACCATGTCGCCGTACGCGCGGAACCGCCCGTTGCCGGACAGCGTCCCGCGTGTGAGGTGGATGCAGTAGAAGCCGACGAGCCCGACCGCGAGGCCGCCGACGAGGAACGCCTCCCCGTGGAAGAGGCCGTGCGACAGCGGTCCGACGAGCGCGACCGTCACGACGACGAGCGTCGCGACGAGCATGCCGCCGAGGCGGGCGGCGCGGCCGACGAGCGGTCCGCCCCCGATTCCCTGCGCGCGCCGGTGGGCGAGCGCGCGGCCGACCTCCTGCTCGAGCGGCAGGAAGAACCCCGGACCGGCGACGAAGATCAGCGCCCAGAACGACGAGAACCCCGCGCTCCCTTTGCTGCCGAGCGCGCGCAGGGCGAGGATGATGAAGACGTACGACGTGACGGCCGCGACGAGCAGGCCGGCGCCGACCGCGAACGTCCCCTCGGGAACCGCCTCACGCGCCCGTCCGATGAGCTTCTTCGCGCTCTGCTGCACGCCCGGCTCGGTCCCCTCCGTCGCCCGTTCCGTTCCCGCGAGGTGGTGCAGTCGGAAACGGTCAGCTTAGAGGTTCACGCGTGTCCGCGCGACCGCCCGGAGCGGCGTTCCCGGGTGCGGGTTCCGACCCGCGACAATGGAGGAGATGCAGCCGCTCGGCGAGACGGCGGACGAGACGTGAGCACGAAGAAGCTCATCATCGCCGCGATCCTGACGGGTGCCGCGATCCTCGCGGCGGGCATCACCCAGATCGTCCTCGGCCGCGCCGTTCACTGAGCGCGCCGGCCGGAGGCGACACAGCAGCGGAGAGAGGAGCACCGCGGTGGCCGAGCGCTTCGACGTCGTGATCGTCGGTGGCGGTCCGGGCGGGTACGCCGCCGCCCTGTACGGGGGTGCCGCGGGGCTGCGCATCGCGATGGTCGAGGAGAGCCGCGTGGGCGGGACCTGCCTCCACTGCGGCTGCATCCCCGCAAAGGAGCTGCTGCAGACGGCCGAGGTGCTGCGCACGATCAGCGGCGCGAAGGAGTTCGGCGTCGACGCCGGCCAGCCGACGCTCGACCTCGGGACGAGCCAGCAGCGCAAGCAGCAGGTGATCGACCGCCTGACGCGCGGGCTCGAGTCGCTGCTGAAGGGTCGCAAGGTCACGACGGTTCCCGGTCGGGGCACGATCGTCGACGCCGCCGCGCACCACGTTCGCGTCTCCGACGGCAGCGAGCTGCTCGGTGACTCGCTCATCCTCGCGACGGGTTCGTCGCCGCGCACGCTCCCGGGCTTCGAGTTCGACGGCGAGCGCATCCTGTCCTCCGACGACGTGCTGCAGCTCCGCGACGTCCCAGGGCGCGTCGCGATCATCGGTGGTGGCGCGATCGGCTGCGAGTTCGCGTCGTTCCTCGCCGACGTCGGCAGCGACGTCACGCTGCTCGAGGCGTTGCCGCAGATCCTGACCGGCGTCGACCGCGACGCCGCGAACGTCGCTGTACGCGCGTTCAAGAAGCGCGGGATCAAGGTCGAGACCGACGTCCGCGTGCAGGGCGTCGAGCGCGCGGGCTCCGAGCTGAAGCTCCGCTACGAGCTCGGGGGCGAGACGAAGGAGCTCGTCGTCGACAAGGTCGTCGTGAGCATCGGGCGCGCGCCGCGCTCGCAGGGCATCAACCTCGAGGGATCGGGCGTGCAGGTCGACGAGCGCGGCTACATCGTCGTCGACGGGTTCATGCGCACCACCGTGCCGGGCGTGTACGCGGTCGGCGACGTCGTCGCGACGCCCCAGCTCGCGCACGTCGGGTTCGCGGAGGCGATCGTCACGATCAAGACGATCCTTCGCGAGCCCGCGGTGCCGGTCGAGTACGACAAGGTGCCGTGGGGGATCTACTGCCATCCCGAGGTGGCGTTCAGCGGGCTCACCGAGGAGCAGGCACGCGAGCGCGGGTACGACGTCGTCACGTCGGTCCACCGGTTCTCGGGCAACAGCCGGGCGCTGATCATCGGTGAGCCCGACGGCCTCGTGAAGATCGTCGCCGAGCGCGACGGGCCGGTGCTGGGCGTGCACATCGTCGGCCCGTGGGCGACGGAGCTGCTCGCCGAGGGGTACCTCACCGTCAATTGGGAAGCGACGCCGAAGGACATGGAGATGCTCATCCACCCGCACCCGACGTTGAGCGAGCTGTTCGGCGAGTCGATGCTCGCCCTCACCGGACGCGGACTGCACGGCTAGAAGGGGTTTCACGTGGACGTGACGATGCCGCAACTCGGGGAGACCGTCACCGAGGGGACGATCACCCGCTGGCTCAAGTCGGTCGGCGACCACGTCGACGCCGACGAGCCGCTCTTCGAGGTCTCGACCGACAAGGTCGACTCCGAGGTGCCCGCGCCCACGGGTGGCTACGTCAGCGAGATCCTGGTCCCGGAGGGCGAGACCGTCGACGTCGGCACGCGGCTCGCCGTCCTGAGCGACAGCGCGCCTGCGGGCGGCAACGGCGCTGCGCCCGCCGCCGCGGCCGCGCCGGCGCCCGAGAGCGGCGAAGCACGCGCCGCGCAGGCTGCGCAGCAGCCGGCCGAGCAGGCGCCGGCCGAGATCCCCGAGACGCCCGAACCGGCCCAACCGGCGACCCCGGCCCAGGCGCCCGCGGCCACCGCCGCGGCGCCGCCGCCGGCGGCCGCGCCTCCGCCTCCGCCCCCGTCCCCACCTGCCGCCACCCCGGCCGCGGCCCCCGCGGCGCCGGCCGCGCCGTCGTCGCCACCGGCCCGCAACGGCGAGCCGCTCGTGATGTCGCCCGTCGTGCGCCGGCTCATCACCGAGCGGGGGTTGGACCCCAACCAGCTCCGGGGGACCGGCGAGGGCGGTCGCATCACGCGCCGCGACGTCCTGGCCGCGTCGCCGCCGTCCGCTCCGAGCCGGACGCCCGCGGCACCTGCCGCGCCCGCGCCGACCGCGCCCGCGCCGACCGCGCCTGCGCCCGCGCCGGAGAGCGCGCCCGCGCCGCAGCCGACCGCCGGGGCCCGCGGCGACGAGGTCGTGCCGTTCGACAACATCCGCCGGCGCACCGCCGAGCACATGGTCCGGTCGAAGGCGACGAGCGCGCACGTGTACACGTCGATCGAGGTCGACTTCGAGCGTGTCGACCGGGTGCGCCGAGCGCACCGAGACGAGTGGCGGGCCCGCGAGGGCTTCGCGCTCACGTACCTGCCGTTCATCGTGCGCGCGTTCTGCGACGCCGTGGTCGAGTTCCCGCACGTGAACGCGAGCGTCGACGGCGAGCAGCTCGTCGTGCACCACGACGTGCACCTCGGCATCGCGGTCGACCTCGACTTCCATGGCCTCATCGCGCCGGTCGTGAAGAACGCGGACGGGAAGCGTCTCCGCCTCCTTGCGCGCGAGATCCGCGACCTCGCCGACCGCGCGAGGCGGAAGCAGCTGTCGCCCGACGAGATCATGGGCGGCACGTTCACGATCACGAACGCGGGCGGGTACGGCACCCTCATCACGCTGCCGATCATCAACCAGCCGCAGGTGGCGATCCTCTCGACGGACGGCGTGCACAAGCGGCCCGTCGTCGTCGAGGGTCCGGACGGCGAGGACGCGATCGCGATCCGTCCGGTCGGCGTGCTCGCGCTCGCGTGGGACCACCGCGCGTTCGACGGCGCCTACGCGGCCGCGTTCCTGCGCGAGATGAAGGACACGCTCGAGACGCGTGACTGGGAGGCGGAGCTCGCATGACGCGGTTGCGCGCGCGTTGGCTCGGTCGCGTCGCGTACGCGGAGGCCGACGCGCTCCAGCGCGCGCTGCACGACCGCACAGCCGACGACTACCTGCTCCTGCTCGAGCATCCCCACGTCTACACGCTGGGGACGCGGGCGGACCTCGAGCACGTGCTCGTACCGCCCGCGTCGGTGGGTGCGGAGCTCGTCCGCACCGATCGCGGCGGTGACGTGACGTATCACGGCCCCGGTCAACTGGTCGGGTACCCGATCGTGACGCTGCCCGACTGGCGCGACGGGCAGCGCGACGTCGTCGCGTACGTCCGTCACGTCGAAGCCGCGCTCGTCGCCGCGCTCGCCGGTCTCGGCGTCGACGCGCACACCGAGCGCGGATACACGGGGGTCTGGGTCGGGGACGAGAAGATCGCGGCGATCGGGGTGAAGGTCGCGCGTGGCCGCAGCCGCCACGGCTTCGCGTTGAACGTCGATCCCGACCTCGCCATGTTCGGTCACATCGTCCCGTGCGGCATCGCGGACCGGGGTGTCACCTCCCTCGCGCGCGTGCTCGGTCGTGCGCCCGAGATGCGCGACGTCGTCGACGCGGTCGTCGACTCGTTCGTCGCGGAGCTGGGCTACGACGGCGTCGAGCGCCAGGACGTCGTGTGGCGCGAGCACCCGTCGGACCTCTCGGCGTTCACGCGCGAGGCCGACGCCGGCGGCACCGCGCCTGCGCCCCCCTCCGCGCCGGTGCGTCTCCTCGGCCGGCTCGCAGAGGCGGGTGTGGCTACGCCGGCGCCTGATCCCACGTTCCGGCGACCGTCGTGGATGAAGGTGAAGGCGGACCTCGGCGCGGGCTACCGGGAGACGAAGCGGATCATGCGCTCGCTCTCGCTCCACACGGTGTGCGAGGAGGCGGGCTGCCCGAACATCTACGAGTGTTGGGCCGATCGCACCGCGACGTTCATGATCCTCGGCGAGCGGTGCACGCGCGCGTGCGGGTTCTGCCTCGTCGACACGCGGCGGCCGCTGCCGATCGATCCCGAGGAACCGGCCCGCGTCGCCGAGGCGGTCGCCGTGATGGGGCTCGCACACGCGGTCGTGACGAGCGTCGCGCGCGACGACGTCGAAGACGGTGGCGCCGCGGGGTTCGCGGCGACGATCCGCGCGATCCGCGCCCGTACACCGGCGACCCGGGTCGAGGTCCTGATCCCCGACTGCAAGGGCGACGCGGCCGCGCTGCGGACGATCTTCGACGCGCGTCCCGACGTCCTCAACCACAACCTGGAGACGGTTGCCCGCCTGCAGCGCGCCGCCCGCCCGTCGGCCGCGTACGCGCGTTCCCTCGGGGTCCTCGCGCGTGCGAAGGATGCCGGCCTCACGACGAAGTCCGGCATCATCCTCGGGATGGGCGAGACCGCCGACGAGGTGCTCGGCGCGGCGGCCGACCTGCGGGCGGTCGGCGTCGACATCCTCACGCTCGGCCAGTACCTCCGCCCGTCGGCCCGCCACCTCCCGGTGGTCCGGTGGTGGACGCCAGAAGAGTTCGAGTCGCTGCGCGACGGCGCGCTCGCGCTCGGCTTCGCGCACGTCGAGGCCGGGCCGCTCGTGCGGTCGAGCTACCACGCGCGCGCCGCGGTGGACGCGGCGCAGGGAACTCAGGTGTCGACCGGGGCGGCCACGTCCGTAGGCTGACGGCGTGGCGCGCACGTACGACACGATCACCGACGACCTTGCGTCGTTCATCGCGCGTCAGCACGTCTTCTTCGTCGCGACGGCCGCGAGCGCGCCCGACGGTCACGTCAACGTCTCGCCGAAGGGACTCGACACGTTCGCCGTCCTCGACCCGCTGACCGTCGCGTGGCTCGACCTCACGGGCAGCGGCGTGGAGACGATCGCGCACCTGCGTGAGAACGGGCGTATCACGATCATGTTCTGCGCGTTCGACGGACCGCCGCGCATCGTCCGGCTCCACGGGCACGGCGACGTGCTCGATCTCGACGACGAGCGCGCCACGCCGCTGCTCGCGCGCTTCCCGGACTATCCCGGCCGTCGTTCGGTTGTCACCGTCGCGGTGGAGCGGATCTCCACGTCGTGCGGGTACGGCGTGCCGTTGCTCGAGTACCGCGGCGACCGTCCGACGCTCCTCGAATGGGCCGACCGCAAGGGCCCGGACGGCATCGCCGCGTACCACGCCGAGAAGAACGCGCGCAGCATCGACGGCCTCCCCGGCATCGCGTAGCGGTCAGCTCCTGCTCCGCGGTCCCGCGGGACCGCTCGCGGCGAGCCCGGTCGGTCCATCGACCGCTCTACGCTCTCCTGGATGTTCCGGGAACGGCTCGACCGCGTGCGCGCCCGCATGGCGGACGCAGGCGTCGACCTCCTGCTGCTGTCGGTCGGTGCCGACCTGCCGTGGCTGACGGGCTACGAGGCGATGCCGCTCGAGCGGCTCACGATGCTCGTCGTGCCGCGCGACGCGACCGCGACGCTCGTCGTCGCCCGGCTCGAGGCGCCCCGCGTCGAGGAGCGGCCCGACGTCTTCTCCCTCCGGCCGTGGGAGGAGACCGAGGATCCCGTGAGCATCGTCGCGTCGCTCGTCGGGACGGGCGCCCGGCGCGTCGCGGTGGGCGACCAGACGTGGGCGCGCTTCGTCGTCGACCTGCAGCACGCGCTCCCGGACGCCCAGTGGTCGCGTGCGACCGCGATCACCGGTCCGCTGCGCATGGTGAAGGACGCCGCCGAGGTCGACGCGCTGCGCGCGGCGGCGCACGCCGTCGACGACATCGCCACCGCGATGCGCGACGTCCGCTTCCAAGGGCGCACCGAGGCCGAGCTGTCGCGTGAGCTCGTCGACCGCATGCTCGCCGCCGGGCACGAGCGCGCCAACTTCGCGATCGTCGCGACGGCCGCGAACGCCGCGTCGCCCCACCACGAGGCGAGCTCGCGTGTCGTCGAGCGTGGTGACGTCGTGCTGTGCGACTTCGGCGGGACGATGCGCGGCTACTGCTCGGACATCACGCGCATGTTCGCGGTCGGCGAGCCGGATCCCGAGGTGCGGGAGACGTACGGCGTGCTCGTCGACGCGCAGGAGCGGGCGTTCCGCGCCGCGACCGTCGGTACACCGTGCGAGCAGGTCGACAAGGTCGCGCGTGACGCGATCGCCGACGCGGGTTTGGGCGATCGGTTCATCCACCGCACCGGCCACGGCATCGGCCTCGACGCGCACGAGGACCCGTACCTGGTGACGGGCAACGCGTCACCGATCGAGGCGGGCAACGCGTTCAGCATCGAGCCCGGCATCTACCTGCCGGGTCGCTTCGGGCTGCGTCTCGAGGACATCGTCGTCGCGACGGCCGCGGGTCCCGAGCGGCTGAACGACGCGCCGCGCGACCTCGCCGTCGTCGAATAGCCGAGCGAACGAGCCTGCGCGTGCACCTCGAGGTCTCGACGTTCCTGGTCCAGTGGGCGACCGGCGGGCTCGCCTTCCTGTGGGTGACCGGCCGCCGTCGCGTCGTCGGGCTCGGCTACGGCTGGTTGCTCCGGGGCGTGTTCGGCGCGCTCGCCGTCCTCGGCGTGGTCGCAGCGATCGCGTCCGGCGCGCACGGGACGGGCGCGACGATCCGCGTCGCGGGCGCCGTGGGGCTCGTCGTCGCGGCGACCGTGGCGCTCGTGGTGTCGCTCGCGCTCCGGCATGCCGGTGTGGGCGGTCTGCGTGCACAGCGCGCGGCCCGCGTCGCGCGCGTCGCCGCGATGCTCGGCCGCGAAGCGCCGTCCGCGAACGGCGACCGCACCGAGCAGGCGCGCGAGTTCCCGCCGTCGCTGGACCTCGTCGCGCCGGCGTTCGGCGTCATCGCGCTCGCCGGCGCGGCCGCCGCGGACGGCGGCCCGTATCCGTTGACGTTCGCGCGCTTCGTCGTCGGTGCCGCGTTCCTCGGTGTCGTCACCGATGCGATGCTCCTCGGCCACTGGTACCTCGTGCAGCCGGGCCTCTCGCGCGCGCCGATCAAGGAGCTCGTGCGGCTCACCGCGTTCGTGTGGCCCGTCGAGGTCGCCCTGCTCCTGATCCCGACGGGCATGGTGCAGGTTCTCAACGGGACGATCGACGACGGGTACGGCGGCTTGCTCGGGTGGACCTGGGTCGTCTGCGTCGTGACGACGATCGCGCTCGTGGCCACGACCTGGTTCGCGCTGCGCGAGCGGTTCTACTCCGCGGTCATGGCCGCGACCGGGCTGCTCTACCTGGCGATCCTGACCGCGTTCGGCGTCGACGTGCTCGCGCGCGCGGTGCTCAGCCCGTGATGTCGACCGTGATCCACGACGGCTGATCGCCTCGCGCGTCGAAGCGCGCGACGCCCTGCTGCTCGGGGACGAACCCGACACGGTACCGGCCGGGCGCGAGGAGCGTGCCGTTCACGGACGGGACGCGCAGCCAATACGTCGTCGTCACGGACTCACCCGGATACACCGTGCGCGGGAGGTCTGCCGAGCCCGGCGCCTGCACGAGCGTGCCGTCGACGTCCCACACGGCGACGACGTCCACCGCGCCGTTGTCACCGAGCACGGTCCCGCCCTGCACCCACGGCGACCCGCTCCCGGCGTTGCGCACGTCGAGCCTCAGCGCGACCGCGTCACCACGCCGGAGCTGTGTCGGTGCGCGCGACACCGAGACGCGAGATCGGTACGCCGTCGCGGGGAGCGGTCCCGGGAACCCCGCCGGCAGCAGCTGGCCGTCGGCCTGCATGCGCGCCTGCCGGGCGCCGGGCAGTACCCACAGCGCGTCGTCCACCGTGTTCTCGACGAACGCGAGCCGCGCACCGAGCGGAGCCGCGCGCGACCAGTGTGTGGAGGCGATGACGACGTCGGTCGGCGGTGACGCGTGCCGCGAGTCGAACACGACGAACCGGTTGTGCGGCAGCCAGTACTGGTACACGTAGAGATCGGCCAGGTCGGCGGAGCTCGTGTCGTACGCGATCTCGGCGTGACCGACGAGCCGGGACGCGACAGCCGACAGGGTGTGGGAGTTGTCCACCACGTCGCTCGCGCGGTCGACGGCCGTCCGCGTCTGGATCGCGGACGCGACGAACACGATCGTGAGGAGGGCCACGGAGAGCTGCCACCACCGTCGAGCGACGACGAGCAGCAGGGCGAGGCCGGCGATCGAGACGAGCGTGATCGGCACGACGCGGATGCCGATGTTCCAGACGGCGTTCCTCATGACGAGGTCGCGCATCGCCATGATCCCGAGGACGTTCACGATCACGACGCCGAGGTGCTCGAGTTCGTTGCCCTTCGCGAGGGCGAGGCCGACCGCGAGCAGCAGCATCGATCCACCGAGGATCGGGACGAGGCGCAGCCGCGGCCAGCCGTCGACGAACGCCGCGACCGCCGCGACGAGCAGGACGCCGACGACGACCTCGTCGTAGCGGCCGTAGACGTAGTGGTCGGCACGGGTCGGGCCGCGCATGAACGTCGCCGCGGTGAACACGAGTCCCGCCGTCGCGGCGAGCGTCCCGACGGTGGCGAAGCGCGCACGGCCGCGCACGTAGCCGCGCAGCAGCTGTAACGATCCAAGCGCGGTCAACCCGAACGTCGCGGCGAGCAGGTACCACGTCATGCCCCACGACGCGCGGACGATCTGCAGCCAGCCCGACACCGAGAGCATGGTGTGCAGCGCGGACGACTCGCGATCGGGTGTGCCGGTCCACAACGCGTGCTGCGTGTAGCGGAACGCGAGCTGCGTGACGAGCGTCAACGCGATCGTGATTGCGACCGCGACGGCCGCGGTACGGCGGTCGAGCTCGCGGCGCCAGCCCAGGTACGCGAGGCCGACGACGGCGAGCGCGGGCAGCAGGATCGCGCGTTGGTGCGTCGCGTACATCGCGACGGCGAGCGCTCCGGCCGCGGCCGCGGCCCCGAGCGAACGAGTGCGCTCGACCCGGTGGCACGCGAGGACGAGCGCCGTGAACAGGACCGGCAGGAGCGCCTCGGGCCACGCGAGACCGCTCTGCAGCAGGTACGCGGGATACGCGGACGCGGCCGTCGCGGCCATGACGGCCGGAACGGGGCGCAGCGCGAACACCTCGCGCGCGATCCGCAGCAGCAGGACGAACCCGACGACGAACAGGAGCACGTTGACGGTCTGCGCGCCGCGGTACAGCGGTCCCGGCGCCGCTCGCGTGAGCCAGGTGACCGGGGTGAGGAGCACGCCGTAGAGGGGCGGGTAGAACGACGCCGAGCCCATCGACGGCTTCGCTCCCACATGGGCGAGGAACCGCGCTTGGAACAGGAACCCGGTCTCGTCGGCGACGACCCACGGCGTCGTCAGCGGCCACAGCAGGACGATTCGCAGGACGGTGAGGCCGAGCACGGCGATCGCGGCGCCGACCTCGGCGCGCGACGCGCTCCGGGACCGCGCGCGCGTCCCCAGCCGGGGCGGCGGTTCGCTCGGCGGCGCGGACGGCGGCGGCTCGCCGAGGCGGCGCTCCTCGGGCGTCGTCGTCGACACGCCTGACCTACCGGTGGGCGGGCTCGACGGATCGACTCGTGCCCGCGGTCGGCGCGCCGCCGGCGGCGACGCCCACCGAAGCACAGGCCTCCACGAGCACGGCACCGCCGCGGCCCCACGGCCGTCGCGCGTCGAATGCGGCCGCGAGGCGGACGAGCAACCGGCCGGCCGGACCGGGGATCGCCCAGACGAGACGGAGCGGGAAGTAGAGCGCACGGAACGCCGTCATCGCGAGCGGTCGCACGCGCACGTCGCGCGCGCCGAGCTCGCGGAGCACGCGTTCGAGGTACGAGGTGTCGAAGCCGCGCACACGGTGGTGCCCCCATCGGCGGTCGACCCACGCCTGCGTGCGTGCCGGGAACACGTGCATGTCGACGCTCGGCGTCGTCACGACGAGCATGCCGCCCGGTCGCAGGACCCGGAGCGCCTCGCCGAGCAGCGCGACCTCGTCGGGCACGTGCTCGATGACGTCGAGCGTGTACACGCAGTCGAACGCGCCGTCGCGCAACGGGAGCGCGCCGCCGCTGCCGACCACGTACTCGACGCCCGGGACGACCGGCAACGGGTCGACGTCGACGAGGACGGGAGCGGCCGCGACGCTGGCGGCCCAGCGCCCGTCGCGACCGCCGATGTCGAGGACGCGCCCGGGGGCGTGCCCGAAGCCGAGCCGGCGCAGCAGGTGGACGCGGTAGTACGTGCCGAGCCGCAGCCCCGCGTGCTCGTCCCCGCGCTCGGCCATCATGCGCGTGCACCCGTCCCGAGCGCGGCCCGGTAGAGGTCCGTGTAGCCGTCCGCGGTATCGGCGAGCGTGATGCCGCGCAGCGCGGTGATGCCGGCTTCGGTGGCCATCTTGTCGAGCAGCTCCGGGTGGTCGAGCGACCACTCGAGCGCGTCGCGCAGCGCGTCGACCGAGCCCGGCTCGACGAGCTGGCCGTTGACACCCGACGAGATCCGCTCTCCGGCGCCGGCGAGATCGGACGCGATCACGGGCACGCCCGCCGCGATCCCCTCGGACAGCACGACTGGCGTGCCCTCGCGATCGCCGTCCGCTGCGACGAGGGACGGGATGACGAGCGCGTACGCGTCGCGTAGCTGCGCGACGACGTCGTGGCGTCCCAACGCGCCGAGGAATCGCACGCGTCCGCCGAGGTCGAGTCGGGTCGCTTCGCTCTCGAGATCGACGCGCTCCGGGCCGTCTCCCGCGATCGCGAGCGTCGCGTCGGGCACGCGTGCGAGCGCGCGCAGCAGCACCGAGACGCCCTTCTTCGGTGCGAGGCGGCCGACGAACAGGAACCGGCCGGGCACAGGGTTTCGCTGACCGATCGCGTCGCGCATCGCGGACGCGTTCACTCCCATCGGAATGGGCCGCGCCGGCGTTCGGGCGCCCAGCTCGTCGACGATCGCCGCGATCTCGGCGCTGTCGGTGCCGACGGCGTCGGCGCGCGCGAGCGTCCAGCGGCGCAGCGCCTCGAACGGCTGCCGTCGCAACGCGTGCATGTCGACGCCGTGCGCGGTGACGACGAGCGGGGTGCCGAACCGCTCGCGCAGCACTGCGCCGAACACGCCGCACGGGAGCAGCCAGTGGGCGTGGACGAGATCGGGCTGGAGGCGCCGCGCGAGCCGCCACGCGTGGGTCATGAACAGCGACATCAGTGACGGGAGCTCCAGGGCCCGCCACGGCTGTGCCTGCACGTTCGGAAGCGTCGCACCGTCGGCGACGCCCTCCCAGCGGCGGGGGAAGTAAGGGAAGCGGACGACGTCGACGCGACCGATCCGCGCCCGCGGTGTCGAGCCCGCGACGCGTGGTGCGAGGACGGTGAACTCGTACTCGTCCGACATGGCCTCCGCGAGCTCGAGCACGAACCGCGGTGTCGCGTCGTCCGGTCGTGCGGGAAACGTCGTGCTGAGCACGAGCACGCGAGGTCGACGCGTCATGCGGACTGGCCTTCCTGGATCCGGACGCGCGCGGGCACGGTCACGACCCGCCGAGCGCGTCGCTCGAGCGCGAGCAACGCGGCGAGCACCGCGTACACGAGCGTCACCGACACACGGTCCGCGGCAGAGACCGCGAACCCCACCGCGGCGGGTAGGTTCGCCGCGGTGCTGAAGCCGCCGGCGAGCGCCTCGCGCACGCCGAGACCACCGGGAAACACGATGCTCGCGGCCGCGACGACGTTCGCCGAGACGAACGGCAACGTGCGGATCAGCGTCGGGTGCGCGCCCACCGCCGCGAGGACGAGCCAGTACCTCCCGATCTCGACGCCGACGGTCACGAGCTCGACCGCGAACAGCGCAGCGACCAGGTGCCGCGTCGCGCGCGCGTCGAGGCGGCGGCGGACGAGCAGGACGAAGATCGCGCACAGCAACAGCCCGACGATCACGACGGGAATGCCGAGCGCGAGGTCGACGGGCGCCGCGATCGCACCGACGACGAGCGCGGTGATCCCGAGCCACGCGAGCGACGTCGCGACTGTCCCGCCCATCGCGCCCTCGAACGTCACGCCGGCCGAGAGCAGCGCGTAGTTGCGGACGAGGAACGCGCCCGGGAGCGGCAGCAGGTTCGCCGTCGAGCCCGCCACGCTGACGGTGACCGCTTCGCGGGGCGACGGCCGGTGATGCGCGATCACCGCCGCGGACGCGTACTCGAGTGCGTTCAACACGACCATCACCGCGGTGCCGCCGATGGCGGCCGGCGCCAGGAGCCACAGGTCGGGGTGCAGATGGAGGCTCGAGTACTCGTGCGCCGCGACGACGCACAGGCCGACGAACAGCGCGAACGCGACCGCAGCGAGAGGCCCGGCGTGGCGCCTGCTCCACGAGCGCAGGCCGACCGCCGCGTGTTCGATCCGGCTCGTCATCGCGAGACCGCGTGCGATGAACGCGGGTCGCGCGGGTGGCTCGTCAGGCAATGAAGTACTTCGCTTCCGGATGGGGGACGATGATCGCCGACGTGCTCTGCTCGGGATCGAGTTGGAACTCCTCCGTCACGCTCACGCCGATGCGTGACAGGTCGAGCAGGTCGTCGACGAGCGCCTGGTCCTCCAGGTCCGGACACGCAGGGTAGCCCCACGAGTAGCGCGAGCCGCGGTACTGCTGGCGGAACAGACCCGCGAGCGTCGGGCCGTCCTCGTCGGCGAATCCCCATTCCTCGCGCACGCGGCGGTGCCA
Organism: Acidimicrobiia bacterium; assembly: GCA_035651955.1. NCBI lineage: Bacteria > Bacillati > Actinomycetota > Acidimicrobiia > Acidimicrobiia bacterium. The sequence continues at coordinate 63,869 of DASRES010000035.1, read as the reverse complement.
CAGCTCGGCGAGCGCCTCGGTCATCTCGACCGACAGCCCGTGGAGCAGCAGGTACTCCTGGTAGCGGTTCGCCGCGAACAGCTCGCGCTCGCGCTCGGTCGCGCGCGCTCCCTGGGTGACGACCTGGAACGCGACGTAGTCGCGCTCACCCGACTCGACCGAGCGGAAGAAGTCGGCGATGCACAGATGGCGGTCCTTGCGCTGTCGTGGGAACGAGAACCGGACACGCTCGTCGCGGCGGTCCTCGTCGCGCCAGATGATCAGGTCGTCGCCGTCGGAGTTCGCGGGGAAGTAGCCCCACACCACCGCGGGGACGAGGAGGTTCTCCGCCAGCGCCTTGGCGAGCTCCTCGCGCAGCACTGGCCGCAGCCGGGCCCGGAACTCGTCGTCGGTCTCCTTGATCTTCTTGTCGGGCCGGAACTGCCACTGGTTGCGGAAGAGCGCGGTCTCGTTCAGGAACGACGCGATCTCGTCGAGCGAGATGCCTTTCGCGACGCGCGTGCCGAGGAAGGGCGGGTCGAACACCTTGACGTCGGTCGCGACGTCGGAGCGCGCGGGTACCTCGACCGCGACCCCGGCCGCGGCTTCGGCGGCCTCGCGTTGCGACTTGCGCGGTGGCAGGTTGCGGCCGCCGGGCGCGCGCCCGAACTCGGGGTCGAGCTCGCCGGTCCGCTTGCCCTCCATGAGCGCGTCCATCGTGCGGAGGCCCTCGAACGCGTCCTTGCCGTAGAAGAGCCGGCCCTTGTACACCTCGCGCAGGTCGCGTTCGACGTACGTGCGCGTGAGCGCGGCACCGCCGAGCATGACCGGGATGCGCTCGAGACCCTGCGCGTTCAGCTCCTCGAGGTTCTCGCGCATGATCAGCGTGCTCTTGACGAGCAGGCCGCTCATCCCGATGGCGTCGGCCTCGACCTCGACGGCCTTCTCGACGAACTCCTGCAACGGCACCTTGATGCCGATGTTGTGCACCTCGTAGCCGTTGTTGGTGAGGATGATGTCGACGAGGTTCTTGCCGATGTCGTGCACGTCGCCCTTCACGGTGCCGAGCACGACGCGTCCCTTCCCGCCCGCGTCGGCCTTCTCCATGTGCGGCTCGAGGTACGCGACCGACGCCTTCATCGTCTCCGCGCTCTGCAACACGAACGGCAGCTGCATCTCGCCCGTCGCGAACAGCTCGCCAACGACCTTCATCCCCTCCAGCAGGACGTCGTTGATGATCGAGAGCGCCGCGCGCGTCTGCAGCTGCTCGTCGAGGTCCGCCTCGAGCCCGTCGCGGTCGCCGTCGATGATGCGGTGCTTGAGCCGCTCCTCGACGGGCCAGCCGGACCGGTCCTCCTTCTCGACCGCGCTCGCGTCGACGCCCTCGAACAGGCTCATCAGCTCGGTGAGCGGGTCGTAGTCGTCGCGGCGCCGGTCGTACACGAGGTCGAGCGCGGCCTCACGTGCTTTCTCGTCGATGCGGTGCATCGGCATGATGCGCGCCGCGTGCACGATCGCGGCGTCGAGCCCCGCCTCCATGCACTCGTGCAGGAAGACGCTGTTGAGCACGTGACGGATCGCGGGCTTGAGCCCGAAGCTCACGTTCGACACGCCGAGGATCGTGGACGCGCCCGGCAGCTCCTCCTTCACGCGCCGGATCGCCTCGATCGTCTCGATGCCGTCGCGCCGCAGGTCCTCCTGGCCCGACCCGAGCGGGAACGTGAGCATGTCGAAGATCAGGTCGGTCGGCTCCATGCCGTACCGGTCCACCGCGAGGTCGTAGATGCGCCGACAGACGCGCAGCTTCCAGTCGGCGTCGCGCGCCTGGCCGGTCTCGTCGATCGCGAGGCAGATCACCGCGGCGCCGTACTCGCGTGCGAGCGTGAACACGCGGTCCAGGCGCGAGCCCTCCCCCTCGCCGTCCTCGAGGTTGGCCGAGTTGAGGATCGCCTTGCCACCCGAGTGCTGGAGCCCCGTCTCCATCACGGGCGCCTCGGTCGAGTCGAACACCAGCGGCAACGGCGCCTGCGTCGCGAACCGTGACGCGATCTCGTCCATGTCGGTCGTGCCGTCGCGCCCGACGTAGTCGACGCACACGTCGAGCACGTGCGCCCCCTCCTTCACCTGCTCGCGCGCCATCTGCACGCAGGTGTCCCAGTCGCTCGCGAGCATCGCCTCGCGGAACTTCTTCGAACCGTTCGCGTTGGTGCGCTCGCCGACAGCGAGGTACGCGAGGTCCTGCTGGAACGGGACGTGCGAGTAGATCGACGAGCACCCCGGTTCGAACTCCGGGTCACGGGGCGCCGGCGCGCGGGTCCCGATCCGCTCGACCACCTGGCGCAGGTGCTCGGGCGTCGTGCCGCAGCAGCCCCCGACCACGTTGACGCCGAACTCCCGCGTGAACCGGTCGTGCGCCTCGGCGAGCTGCTCGGGCGTGAGGTCGTAGTGCGTACGCCCCTCGACCACCGACGGCAGGCCCGCGTTCGGCAGGCAGGACAGGTACGTGCGCGCGTGCTGCGACAGGTAGCGCAGGTGTTCGGTCATCTCCGCGGGACCGGTCGCGCAGTTCATGCCGATGACGTCGGGGCGCATCGCCTCGAGCGCGGTGAGCGCGGCGCCGATCTCGGAGCCGACGAGCATGCGGCCCGTCGTCTCCATCGTCACCTGGACCATGAGCGGGACCTCGCGGCCCGCGCTCGCCATGCCGCGGCGGCACGCCACGATGGCCGCCTTCGCCTGCAGCAGGTCGTAGACCGTCTCGACGAGCAGGACGTCGACACCGCCCGCGAGCAGCGCCTCGACCTGCGCCTGGTAGCCGTCGCGCAGCTCGACGAAGCGGATCGCGCCGAGCGACGGCAGCTTCGTGCCGGGGCCGATCGAGCCGACGACCCAGCGGGGTCGCTCGGGCGTCGCGAACTCCGACGCGACCTCCTTCGCGATGCGCGCCGCCGCCTCGTTGATCGCGCGCGTCTCGTCTGCGATCCCGTACTCGGCGAGCACGAGCGGGAACGCGCCGAACGTGGCCGTCTCGACGGCGTCGCAGCCGACGCGCAGGAACTCGCCGTGCATGTCGCGGATGACGTCGGGCCGGGTCAGGACGAGGTGCTCGTTGCAGCCCTCGAGGCTGGCGCCGCCGAAGTCGTCCGGTCCGAGGTCCTTGCCCTGCACGTAGGTCCCGAACGCACCGTCGAGGACCAGGACGCGCTCGTCCAGCGCCGCGAGGAAGTCGGACATGACCCAAGGCTAACGGAGCCCCCGGCGACGCCCGGAGCCGATTGCCGGCGGGGATCCGTAGACTCGCCCCCGCATATGCCGCACGTGAAGGTGTACACGCGCAAGGGCGACGACGGTACGACCGGACTGCTCTACGGCGGGCGCGTCCTGAAGGACTCCGTCGGGCCCGCCGCGTACGGCGCGGTGGACGAGGCGGTGTCGGCACTCGGGCTCGCGCGCGCGGAGTGCGAGCGCGGGTCGGAGCTGTTCGACCTGCTGGTGCGGCTCCAGCGCGAGCTCTTCGTCGTCGGCGCGGAGCTCGCCACCGAGCCGGCCAACCGGTCGAAGCTCACGCCCGGCGTCTCGCTCGTGACGGACGAGATGGTCAGCGCGCTCGAACCCGTCATCGACGACGTCACGGGCCGCTTCGACCCGCCCCGCGAGTTCGTGCTGCCGGGCGAGAACCGCGTCGCGGCCGCGCTCGACCTCGCGCGCACGGTCGTCCGCCGGGCCGAGCGTGAGAGCGTCGGCGCCGCGGCCGCCGGCTGGCTGGAGGGCAGTCACGTCGTGCCCTACCTCAACCGCCTCGCGGATCTCGTGTACACGCTGGCGCGCTGGCAGGAGGGCGAGCACCGCCCGTCCCGTGCCGACGGCGCCTGACAACCACCGAACGGAGGAGCGCCCCGTGCCCATCAAGCTCCGCGCCACGAACACGCCCGCCGATCGCGTCTCGGCCGACCTCCTCGTCGTGCCGGTGTTCGCCGATCGGGAGCTCGGCCCGGGGACGGACGTCGTCGACGCCGCGCTCGGCGGCACGCTCGACGACTTCATGAGCGAGACCGGCTTCGAGGGCAAGGCGGGCGAGACGCTCGCGGTCCCGACCGGCGGAAGACTCGGTGCGAAGGCCGTCGTGCTCGTCGGGATGGGTCCCCGCGACGGGGTCACGCCCGAAGGGCTGCGCAACGCCGGTGCCGCGCTCGCGAAGCGCGCGTCGAAGGTCGCGAAGGCCGCGACGACGTTGGTCGACGCGGCGCCCGACGGCGTCGACCGTGCCGACGCAGCCCAGGCGCTCGCCGAGGGTGTCGTGCTCGGCTCGTACCAGTTCCTCAAGTACAAGGGCGAGTCGAAGCCGACCCGGCTCACCGAGGTGCTCGTCGTCGGGCGCGGTGGCGCGCGCGTGCAGGCTGCCCTCGACCGCGGGGTGACGATCGCGAACGCGGTGTCGTGGGCGCGCGACGCGGTGAACGAGCCGTCCGCCGCGAAGTCGCCGGCCGCGCTCGCGGACGCGATCCGCAAGCTCCTGCGCGGCAAGGGCGTCACGGTGAAGGTGCTCGACGACGCCGCCATCCACCGTGAGCGCATGGGTGGCGTCGCCGGTGTCGGGCAGGGTTCGGAGCAGGCGCCGCGCTTCGTGCAGGTGACGTACGACCCGCCGCGTCCGCGCGGCACGGTCGCGCTCGTGGGCAAGGGTGTCGTGTTCGACTCCGGCGGTCTGTCGATCAAGACCGCCGGCGGCATGGAGACGATGAAGACGGACATGTCCGGTGCGGCCGCGGTCGCGGCGACCATGTCCGTCCTGTCGGACCTCGGCGTGAAGACGCGCGTCATCGGCTACATGCCGTTGGTCGAGAACATGCCGAGCGGCTCCGCGATCCGGCCGGGCGACGTGCTGAAGATCCGCAACGGCAAGACGGTCGAGGTGCTGAACACGGACGCCGAGGGACGCTTGATCCTTGCCGACGCGCTCTCCCTCGCGACCGAGCAGAAGCCCGACGCGATCATCGACCTCGCGACGTTGACCGGTGCGTGCGTCGTCGCGCTCGGCGACAAGATCGCCGGCCTGATGGGCAACGACGACGCGTGGATCGAGCAGGTGCGCGACGCGGCCGACCGCGCGGGCGAGTCCGTGTGGCCGCTCCCGCTGCCCGACGAGTACCGCAAGCTGCTCGAGTCGGAGGTTGCCGACGTCAAGAACGTCAGCGCGGGCGGCTACGGCGGCGCGCTCACCGCGGGCCTGTTCCTACGCGAGTTCACCGACGGCATCCCGTGGGCGCATCTCGACATCGCGGGCCCGGCACGCGCGGGCAGCGACGACGGCTACGTCGTGAAGGGCGGCACGGGGTTCGGCGTCCGGACGCTCGTCGACCTCGTCAGCACGTTCACCAAGCCGCCGAAGAGGTCACGTACGTAGTCCACCCGCGCCTCTGTTGGTACACAAGTCGCGGCTATGAGCGCGACTTGTGTACCAACCGGCGAGGTTTGCTTCAGTGGCCGACCGTGGTGCCGTCGGCGAGGACCGCGTGCGGCAGGCACTGCTCGTCGTACTCGGCGATCACGATCGGGGGCGCGTTCTCGCCGCACGCGGGGCACAGCGGGTCGCGCCGCACCTTGAACGTGCGGAAGCTCTCCTCGAGCGCGTCGTACGCGAGGAGCCGGCCCCGTAGCGGGTCGCCGAGGTCGAGGACGAGCTTGATCGCCTCGAGCGCCTGGACCGACCCGACGATCCCGGGCAGGACGCCGAGCACGCCGGCCTCCGCGCAGCTCGGCGCGAGCTCGGGCGGCGGCGGCTCGGGCAGCAGGCACCGGTAGCACGGCCCGTTGTACGGGTCGAAGACGGTGACCTGTCCCTCGAACCGGAAGATCGAGCCGTGCACGACGGGGATCCGCTTCAGCAACGACGCGTCGTTGAGCAGGTACCGCACCGGGAAGTTGTCGGCGCCGTCGACGATCACGTCGTAGCCGTCGATGATGTCGAGCACGTTGTCCGCGCCCAGGCGGACGTCGTACGTCACGACGTCGACGTCCGGGTTCAACGCGGTCAGCGTCTTCTTCGCGGAGTCGACCTTCCGCTCGCCGATGCGGTCGACGTTGTGCAGGATCTGGCGCTGCAGGTTCGACGCGTCGACGACGTCCATGTCGACCATGCCGATCGTGCCGATCCCGGCGGCCGCGAGGTACAGCGCGGCCGGTGAGCCGAGGCCGCCCGCGCCGAGCAGGAGCACCTTGCTCTCGAGCAGCTTCTGCTGACCGGCCTCGCCCACCTCCGGCAACAGGATGTGGCGGTGGTAGCGGTTGCGCTGCTCGGGGTTGAGGACGGCGGGCGTCAGCCACGGCCGCCCCTCGTTCTTCCACCGGCCGAACCCGCCCGCCATCGAGACGACGTCGGTGTAGCCGAGGTCCTGCAACGTCTTCGCCGCGAACGCCGAGCGCGTGCCGCCCGCGCAGTAGACGACCACCGGCTTGTCGTGGTCCGGGATCTTGTTCTCGACCTGGCTCTCGAGGTGCCCCCGGGGGATGAACACCGAGCCCGGGATCATGCCCTGCTCGTACTCGTCGAGCTCGCGGACGTCGAGGAAGGTGGCGTCGTCGAGGCGCGACTCGGCGTCGGCGGGGTCGATCTCGCGGATGTTCGCCTTCGTCGAGGCGAGGAGCTCGCGGAAGCTCGGCATGGCAGGTCTCCCATCGGCTCGCGCGCAGAAGGGCGCGTCAAGGACATAAATCCTACTGCCAGGGTCGGGTATTCCCGAAAGGCCCGGGCTGTCAGATGCGGGCGACGAGGTCGGGGAGGAAGGTGCCCAGTCGCTCGTGGACGACGGCGTCGGCCACGGGGTCGAACGGGGTCTCCTGCTCGTTGACGATGACGAGCTTCGCCCCCGCGCGCAGCGCGATCTCGGGGAGACCGGCGGCCGGGTAGACGCCGAGCGACGTGCCCAGCGCGAGGAACACGTCCGCACCGGCGGCGGCGAGCTGCGCCCGCTCGATGACGTCCGGCACGAGCATCTGCCCGAACGAGATCGTCGCGGACTTCAGCATCCCTCCGCACTGGAGGCACTCGGGGTCCTCCTCGCCCGCACGGACCCGCTCGAGCGTGTCGTCCATCGGGCCCCGCCACCCGCACGCGAGGCACTCGGCCTCGTGCACCGTGCCGTGCACCTCGACCACGATCGCCGGCGAGCTGCCCGCCTTCTGGTGCAACCCGTCGATGTTCTGGGTGACCAGCGTGTGCAGGTGACCGGCGCGCTCGAGGTCGGCGAGCGCGCGGTGGCCGGCGTTCGGCTCGGCGTCCCACATCGGGCTCTCGAGCCGGTTCTTCCACGCCAGCCGGCGGACGTCGGGATCGGCCACGTACACCTGCAGGGTCGCGGTCTTCTCCGCCGCCGGGTTCTTCGTCCACACGCCGTTGGGGCCCCGGAAGTCGGGAACGCCCGACTCCGTCGAGATGCCCGCGCCCGTCAGCGCGACGACGCGGCGCGCGTCGCGCACCCACGCGGCGATCCGGTCGACGTCGGCCATCGCGCCGAGGGTAGCGAGACGCGTGCGATCGTGGGGCATGTCGTCGCTCACGACGTGGCTCAACCGGCTGCCCGCGCCGGTGCTCTACGTGTCGTTCGCGCTCGCGTGGGCCGCGCTGACGGTCGTCGTCGACGTCGTGATGCGGCGCCGGCTCGGCGCGACGACGCGCGCGTCGACGGGTCCCACGGCCGCGACGATGCTCACGGTTCTCGCGACGCTCTACGCGATCCTCATCGCGTTCGTGATCGTGCAGGGGTGGAGCAACCTCGGCGATGCGCAGTCACAGGTCGGCAAGGAGGCGACCGCGCTCGTGGAGATGTTCGAGGACACCCACGCGCTGCCTCCGAACGCGGGACACGCGATCCAGACGGCCGAGCGGCAGTACGCGCGTTCGGTGCTGCAGGACGACTGGCAGTCGATGGCGCACGACCGGAAGCCGAGCCCGGTGACGACGGCGGCGTTCCATCGCCTGTTCGACACTGTGCAGAGCGCGCGTGCGGAGTCGCGAGACGAGCCCGCGTTCTATCAGGAGGCGGTCGCGCGGCTGAACGACATCGCCGGCGCGCGACGCGCGCGGCTGGATGCCGCGCGCGGCACGATCCCGACGCCGCTGTACGTGCTGCTGATCGCGGGTGGCGTCGTCGTGGTGATCGTCGCGGCCGTGCTCGACAGTCGCAATCGGCGCGCTCATCTCGCGATCGTCGGCCTCGTCGCGATGATCATCGGGTTGAACCTCGCGCTGATCGTCAGCTTCGACCATCCGTTCACCGGCAGCGTCCACGTGACCAAGGAACCCATCGAGGAGATGCTGAAGACGGCGACGTGATGGAGCGGTCCAGCGCGCGCGACGGGCGCCGCCGGCGGAAGGGCGGCGCCCGTGCGTGCGCGCAGGAACGGTGATCAGGCCGCGGTCAGTGGCTCGGTGTCGTCGCCGTTCGGCGGCTCGCCGTCCGCGGCGGCACTCGACCCGACCGCGTCGAGCGCGGCGCAGTGCTTCTCGTAGGCCCACCGCGCGCTCTCGTTGCACACCGCGGGATGGAACCCCAGGCCCTGGAGCACGTGCTCGACGTGGTCCGGATCGTCGCCCTGCTCGAGGAGCGTGAACGCGAGGCGTCGGGCACGCCGTCGCGCGCGCTCGAGCGGGGGCTCGCCGAGCTGCTGCTCCGCCCACTGCGCGTGGGCGGCCTGCAGGTGCGCGGGTAGCCGGCGGATGTGACGGCGGTTGACGGGCGGCACGTGACGCCGCACCGCGTACGTGCCGCGGCCGTCGTCGCATGCCACGTCGAACTGGACGAGCCGGTTGAGGCTGCGCAGGAGCGGCGAGGACGTTCCCTCACGCACGCCCAGCCCGAGCGCCTGCGACGTCTCCGCGACGGGGAGCGTGAAGCCGTCGGGCTCGCGTTCGAGACGAACGGCGAGATGACGTAGGAGGAGCAGGCTCGTCGGTCCGAGCGTGGGCAACCAGAACGTCTCGACGTACGAGGCGCGTGGATCGAAGCCCAGCGTGTCGATGACGGGGTCGGGCCAGGGTGTGATCGTGACGGTCGGCGGCATCGTCCCTCCGGTGAATCAGCGGGCCGCAGCGAGTGGGGGAAGCGTGAGCACGAGACCCGGGTGGATCAGGTTCGGGTCGTCGCCGACGGCAGCGCGGTTCGCGGCGTAGATCGCACGCCACGCGCTGTCGATCGCCTGGTTCGTCGCGCCCGGGCCGAGCCGTTGCGCGGCGATGCGCCAGAGGCAGTCGCCCGCCCGGACGACGTAGCGCCCGGCGTCCGTCGCGCGCGGCGCGGCCGGTGGCGTCGCGGCGGGCGGCACGGGGACCGAGGGTGCGGGCGTCGCCGGGCCCGCGGGCGGGCGCTGGGGCGGGCTCGGGGGGACGGGGGCCGAGCGTCGATCGGGCGCAACGGGCCGTGTCGGCGAGGTCGTCGGAGTCGGCGCCGCGGTGGTCGGTGCCGGCGGGCGGCTGGGAACGGTCGGCGCCGGCACCGTCGTCGTCGTCGTCGAATGCCGGAGCCAGTCACGGATGGGTGTCGACGACGCCGCGGCGGGCCGTGCCGCGCCGACCGTCAGCAGCGCGGTGACGAGCAGCTCGGCCGCGTGGCGGACGAGGGGCGGAGAGATGCGACGCAGTGCCGCCGCGGCCCGGCGGCCGTGACCGGCCCGGGCGAGCAGCGAGAGCGCGACGTCGGCGAGGAACAGCACCCCGCACACGACCGCGGCCACCGCGGTGACGTCGAGCAGCGCGGACCGGAGCTCCGCTTCGAACAACATCTGCAACATCGCCCCCGTAGCGTGAAGAAGCGTCGAGAAGAGTCGCAGAGCGTGTCAGAGCGCTCGTGAGAAGTCAACGGCGGACGGTTCATCGGTGTTGACACCGCGCGGCCGCCCCTGCTGTAGTGCGCAACCCGTACGAAACCTGTACAAACAGCGCAAGCGAGCGGCGGAGCATGGACGACGAGTTCTGGGAGATCGCGGCCGGCCTTCGGGACGACGGGCTCGAGGCGGAGCAGCGCGAGGAGGCGCGCGCCATCGTCGCCACCGGGCGGGCGCGCCGAACGTTCGTCGGGGTGCTACGGGCGATCTCGCCCGGCGAGGTGGTGACCGTCACGACGGTCGACGGCACACTCGTCACGGGCCGGATCCTCGGCGTCGGCGCGGACACGGTCTGCGTCGGCGAGGTCGTGGACGGCGCCGGAACGGCGCGGCGGCGCGTCGTCCGTCGTCACGACGTGCGCGTCGAGACGATCGTGCGCGTGACACGGGACCCCGGCCGATGACCAGGACAGGGTCGACCCGCGGCTATCGCCCGGCCCGGCGCGCGTGGGCCTCGCGCTCGAGCTCCTCGATGTATGCCTCGAGCGCCTCGGCGCTCACTCGCCAGACGCCCCGCTTGCCGATCTTGACGGCCGGCAGCTGGCCCGAGCGCATCAGCGTGTACACCTGCGAGACGGTCACGTTGAGGACCTCGGCGACCTCGGCCGGCTGGAGGAACCGCGGGCGGTCGGCCACTGCGAGGTCCTTTCGGTGCGTGCCGTTGCGTGCAGGTACGCGGTGCAGCGTACCGGCGCGCGCCACACGCGGAGTGGATGCCCGGTGAGCGCGCTCACTGCGGTCATCGGTGGCGCGCGGGCGCGGCGGGTACGCCGTGTCGACGGCCGGCTCGTCCTCGGGCTCGTGCTCGTGGCGGTCTCCGTCCTGGGTGGGCTGACCCTCTTCGCCGCCGCGGACCACACGGTCGCGGTGCTGGCAGCCGCGCGTGACCTTCCGGCCGGCCACGTCGTCGAGCGTGGCGATCTGCGGGTGACCCGCGTCCGGACCGACGGCAACGTGCTCGCGTCGCTCGTGCGCGGCGACCGCGCGGACGGGCTCGTGGGGCGCGTGCTCGTCGAGCCCGTCGCACGTGACGCGCTGGTTCCGTCCGCATCGGTCGGTCACGGTCCCGTCGACGGACGCGAGATGACCGTGCCGATCACACCGGAACACGCGCTCGGCGGTGCGGTCCGCGTCGGCGATCGCGTCGACGTCCTCGCGACGTTCGCGAAGGGCGGCAAGGACGCGCGCACGTTGACGGTCGTGCACGGCGCGCAGGTGGTCGACACCGTGCACACGAAGGGGATCCTCGGTGACCATGCCGGTGACCTGAGCGCGGTCACGCTGTCGGTGAGCTCGGACGACGCGGTGTACCTGGCGTTCGCGCTCCACACCGCCGAGGTCGACGTCGTGCGCGCGGGTGCCGACTCGTCCGGCGGCCGCACGAGCTTCCAGTACTCGGATCTTCCGCGATGACCATCACTGTGGTGACCTGCGCGGGTGGCGCTCCGTGGGAGGCGCCCCTCGTACGCGGACTCCAGCGTCCCGAGCTGGGCGTGCACGTGCTGCGGCGCTGCGTCGATCACGGCGAGCTGCTCGGTGTCGCGCTCCGCGACCGGCCGCGAGCCGTCGTGGTCGCGGCCGAGCTGCCGTGGCTGGACCGCGAGCTCGTTGGGACGCTGCACGACGCGGGGGTGGCGGTGGTCGCGGTCGAGGCGCGCGACGGGCTGCGGCCGGCCGAGGCGATCGGCGTGTCGTACCGGGTGGCTCGGACGGTCACTCCCGACGAGCTCGCGACGCTCCTGTACCGGATCGGCGCGTACGAGGACGACGACGACGTGCCGGCATCCGACGCGCTCGACGATGCCGCGCGTGCCGACGACCGCGGGACGGCGGCCGGGCGCGTCGTCGCGGTGTGGGGCGCGCCCGGCGCACCGGGGCGCACGACCGTCGCCGCGCACCTGGCCGTCGAGTGTGCGCGCGCCGGACGGAATGCGGTGCTCGTCGACGCCGACGCGTGGAGCGCGTCGGTCGCACAGCTGTTCGACCTCCCGGAGTCGCCCGCCGTGACGAACGCGGTCCGTCTCGCGGCGGACGGATGGCCGCGGCCGCTCGACACGTGCCTGCACGACGGTCCGCACGGCGTCCGCGTGCTCCCGGGCCTCGCACGGGCCGATCTGTGGCCGGAGGTGCGCGAGCGCTCGTGGCAAGCGGTTCTCGACGCGCTTCGCACGCGCGCCGACGTCGCGGTGCTCGATCTCGCGTCACCGATCGACGAGGACGAGGAGCTCTCGTTCGACCGCGCGCCGTACCGGCGCAACGTGATGACCCGCACGGCGCTGTCGGATGCCGACGCGGTGCTCGTCGTCGTCGCCGGAGATCCCGTCGGGCTGCGCCGGGGCATCTTCGCGTGGCGCGAGCTCGGTCGGGAGCTGCCCGCGGTCGCGAAGCGCGCCACGCTCGTCGTCAACCGCGCGCCCGCATCGGCACGCCGGCTCCAGGAGTGCTCCGTCGAGCTGGAGCGGTGGACCGGCGAGCGTCCCGCGGCGTTGCTGCCCATCGAGCCGGCGTTCGAGCGGACCGTGTGGGAGGGCAAGCCGGTCCACGACGTGGCGCGGCGCTCGCCGTGGTTGCGTGATCTCAGCGCCGTGGTCCCGGCGATCCTCGAGCCGGCCCGGGTCGGAAGGTCCGTCGCGTGACCGCCGTGACGAGCGCGAGCGGCGCCCCGGACGCGCTCGAGATCGTCGAGGGCGAGGTCCGCGAGCTCGTCCAACGGCGCGAGGTCGAGCTCGACGACTCGATCGAGCTCCACGTCCTGCTCGACGAGGTCGTCGACGACTACCGCGAGCGGTTCCTCCGTGGCGGGTTGCCGCCGCTCACCGACGACGACGTGCAGCTGCTCCGCCACCGGCTCGCGGGGGTCGGTGCGCTGACACCCTTGCTCGACGATCCCGAGGTCGAGGAGATCTGGGTCAACGAGCCCGGTCGCGTCTTCGTGGCCCGGCGGGGCGAGCACGAGCTCACGACGCTGGTGCTCAGCGCGCGCGACGTCGAGGAGGTGGTGGAGCGGATGCTGGCGCGCGCCGGCCGGCGGCTCGACCGCTCGCAACCGTTCGTCGACGCGCGCCTTCCCGACGGCAGCCGCCTGCACGTCGTCATCCCGCCGATCACGAACCACTGGGCACTGAACGTCCGCAAGTTCGTCGGCCTGCGCGCGCACACGCTCGACGAGCTCGTCGGGCTCGGGTCGTGCTCGGCGAGTGCCGCGCGGTTCCTCGCGGCTGCTGTCCGCGCCGGTCTCAACATCGTCGTCGCGGGTGCGGTCGGCGCCGGGAAGACCACCCTCCTGAACTGCCTGGCGTCGTGCATCCCGGGACGGGAGCGGATCGTGACGTGCGAGGAGGTGTTCGAGCTGCAACCCGCGGTGCCGGATGTCGTCGCGATGCAGTGCCGGCAACGCAACCTCGAGGGCGAAGGCGCCGTCACGCTCCACGACCTCGTCCGTGAGAGCCTGCGCATGCGACCCGACCGCATCATCGTCGGCGAGGTCCGCGGTGCGGAGGCGCTCGACATGCTGCTCGCGATGAACAGCGGCGCGGGCGCGATGACGTCCGTGCACGCGAACTCGGGACGCGAGGCGCTGCGCAAGCTGACGACGCTGCCGTTGCTCGCCGGCGACAACGTCGACCGTCGGTTCGTCGCGCAGACCGTTGCCGCGTGCATCGACCTCGTCGTGTTCTGCCGCCGCACCGGCGGTCGACGCGAGATCGCCGAGATCGTGGCCGTCGGCGACCAGCTCGGCGACGGCGACGAGCCGACCGCAGGGCCCGTCTTCACAGGGGGTGGCGCGTCGCTCCGGTGGACCGGTGAGCGCCCGCGTCACCGGGAACGGTTCGCAGACCGTGGGATCGACCTCGACGAGGTGCTCACGTGACGGTCGTGATCACGTTGCTGTTCGGTCTCGGCGTGTTCGTCGTGTACGACGCGATCACGTCGCCGCCGGCCGAGGCGACGTCTCGCGCGCCGTGGTTGCGCGATCGTGCGTACGCGCTGCTCGCGCGCGCCGGGCTTCCGGACGCACGGCCGTCGCATCTGGCGGGCGCGTGCGCGGGCGGCGGTGTGCTCGCCGGGCTCGTCACCGCGGTCGTCGTCGGATCGCCCACGATCGCACTCGTCGCCCTGTGCGGTGGCGGGTACCTCCCGGTCGCGACGTTGCGCTCGCGCGCACGCGCGCGGCGACGCGCGCTCCGGCAATGCTGGCCCGAGGCCGTCGAGCTGCTCGCGGGAGCCGTCCGCGCGGGCGACACCCTCCCGGCCGCGATCTCCGCCGTCGCGGAGCGCGGTCCCGAACCGTTGCGGCCGGCGTTCCGGTCGGTCGCGACCGATCACCGGGTGTCGGGCGACCTCCTCGGTGCGCTCGGACGCGTGACCGACGCGATGAGCGACCCGACGGCCGATCGCGTGTTCGCGACGCTCGCGATCGCGTACCGCGTCGGCGGTCGCGAGCTCGGGCGGGTGTTGCGGACCCTCGCGGCGTTCCTCCGTGACGATCTCGCGACTCGACGCGAGATCGAGTCGCGCCAGTCGTGGACCCTCGTCGCGGCCCGGGTCGCGTCCGCGTCACCGTGGCTCGTGCTCCTTCTCGTGGCGACGCGGTCCGAGTCGATCCACGCGTTCGACTCGGTGGCAGGTGTGTTCGTGCTCCTCGCCGGCGCGCTCGCCACGGTCGTGGGGTACCGGTTGATGGTCGCCCTCGGCCGCCTCCCCGACGAGCCGCGCGTGCTGCGCGTCGGAGCCGCGCGGTGAGCGCGCTGCGGGCGATCGCCGTCGTCGGGCTCGGCATCGCGGGACTCGTCGCCGTCGCGGCGTGCCTGCCGGCCTTCCGGAGACCGCGCCTCTCCGAGCGGTTGCAGCCCTACCTGGGCGCGCTCGGGCCTCGGCGGTCGCCCCTGCTCGAGGAGCGGACGGCGCGGACGAGCGGTGCGGCCGCAGTGGTGGTCCCCGTGCTCGAGGACCTCGGCGCACGCGTCCACCGGTTCGTCGGCGAGCACGGTGAGGTCGACGCGCGCCTCGCGGCCGCCGGGATCGCCTCGACGTCCGCGCGGTTCCGCGTCGAGCAGGTGACATGGGCGCTCGGCGGCTTCGTCGCGGGTGTCGCGCTCTCCGTTGCGGTCGCGGCCACCGGTCACACGTTCTCGCCCGTCGCGGCGCTCGGCGCGGGCGTCGCGTTCGGCGTGTCGGGTGCGCTGTGGCGGGACCGCGCGCTGTCACGCGCGGTCGCACGGCGGCGCGCCGCGATGACCGCCGAGTTCCCGACGTTCGTCGACATGGTGTGTCTCGCCGTGACGGCGGGCGAAAGCCTGCGGGGCGCGCTCGACCTCGTCGCGACGTCGGGGAACGGGCCGTTGTCCGCCGAGATGCGCGCGGTGCTGCGCGACGCGCGAACGGGCATCGGCCTGGTCGACGCGCTCGAGACGCGCGCTCGACGCGTCGCGCTCCCGCCGTTGCAGCGCTTCGTCGCCGCGATCGCGGCGAGCCAGGAGCGGGGGATCCCGCTGGCCGACTCCCTGCGCGCGATGGCGTTCGACGTGCGCGAGGCCGAGAAGCGCGCGGTCATCGAGACGGCCGGGCGCAAGCAGGTGTCGATGCTCGTCCCCGTCGTGATGTTGATCCTCCCGGTCGCGATCGCCTTCGCGTTCTTTCCGGGTCTCGTCGCGGTACGGACGCTCGTCCGCTAGGTCGACGGAAGCAAGTGCAAGCAAGGAAGCGAGAAGGAGAGCGGCGTGGCAGGGTGCAAGCGGCGGATGGGTGTGGTGCGTGACGAGCGCGGCTCGATCCCGGAATGGGTGATGCTGCTCGTCATGGGCGTCGGGATCGTGATGGCGCTCTGGGCGATCGTGCAGCCCGACATCGCGCAGATCGTCTCGGACGCGTTCGGGCGCCTGCGTGGTTGACACCGATCGACGCGAGCGTGGCGCGACGATCGTCGAGTTCCTCGGAGTCGCGCTGCTGACGGTCGTCGCGCTCCTCGGTGTTGCACAGATCGCGATGTGGACCTGGGCCCGCAACGTCGCGGTCAACGCGGCGCACGAGGGCGCCCGCACCGCTGCGGAGCCGGGCCGGCCGCTGGACGACGGCGCCGTCCGGACGCGCCAGCTGCTCCACGACGGGCTCGGCGGAGCCGCGGCCGCGTTCGCGGTGCAGGCGGCTCAGACCGGCGACGAGGTGGAGGTCGACGCGCTCGGAGACGCGCCGTCGATCCTTCCGTTCCTGCCGTCGTTCACCATCACCGCGACCGCGCACGTGCTCGACGAGGACGCGGTGCTGCGTTGAGGCGTCACCGAGAGGAGCGCGGGTCGTCGATCGTCGAGTTCTCGGTCATCGGCGTCCTCGGGTTCGGGCTGCTCGTGCAAGTCGTCGTGCTGTTCGGCGGGTTGCACCGGGCGACGCTCGCGACATCGGCCGCGGCACGCGAGGTCGGTCGCGTCGTCGTGCTCGCACCGACCGACGACGCCGCGATGCGACGAGCAACCGCGGTCGTGGAGGACGCCGCGCGCGACCACGGTCTCGCCCCCGGCTCGCTGCAGCCCCGCGTCGAGGGTCGCGTTGCACGCGGCGCGCAGCTCCGCGTCACGGTCCGCACCGAGGTCGCGGTGTTCCGGCTGCCGTTCGTGGGCGATGTCGTGCCGTCGGTGTCGGTCCCGGTCGAGGCGACGCACGTCGTGCAGGTCGACCGCTACCGCTCGTTCGGATGATCGCCGGTCGCGCGCGGCGCGAGGGGGGCCAGGCCGCGGTGCTGCTGCTCGGCGTGCTCGCGCTCGCGGTCGTGTTCGTCGCGCTCGCGGTCGACGGCGCACGCCTGCTGACCGTGCGCCGTGACCTCCACGCGGTCGCGGACTCGGCCGCGCTCGCCGGCGCCTCGGCGATCGACGAGCACGCGTACCGTGAGACCGTCGGTCACGACATCCGGCTCGACGCGCAGCTCGCGCGCGATGCCGCCGAGCGGGTCCTTGCCGCGTCGGGCCTGCCCGAGGGCACGACCGTCCAGGTCGACGTGGACGAGACCGGCGTCGACGTCCGCATCACGCGGGACGTACCGACCGTGTTGCTGCGCACCGCCGGACTGACCAGCGAGCGCATCGGGGCGCACGCCCGCGCCGAGCCGCGCCGGTTGTGAGCGGCGCGCGGATCAGCCGGCGCGGCGTTCGCCGCCGTGGGCGTCCTGCGCGTCGGCCAGTTGCCACGTGCTGAGGTCGTCGGCGGGATGGTCGCCGAGGTCCGCGGCCGAACGCGGCACCCCGAACAGGAAGCCCTGCGCCATGTCGCAGCCCAGCGTGCGGAGCTCGCCGAGCTGCACCGGCGTCTCCAGACCCTCGGCCACCGCGCGCAGGCCGAGCGCATGGGCCATGGTGACGACCGCGGTGACGATCGCGGAGTCACCCGGCTCGTGGCCCAGCCCGTCGACGAAGCTGCGGTCGACCTTCAGCGCCTCCACCGGGAAGCGCTTGAGGTAGCTGAGCGACGAGTAGCCCGTGCCGAAGTCGTCGACGCTGAGGTGGACGCCGAGAAGACGCAGCGCGCGCAGCGTCGACACGGCCGACTCGGCGTCGTGCATCAGTGTGCTCTCGGTGATCTCGAGCCACACCGCGTCGGGGTCGATGCCGGTCTCGGCGAGGATGCGCGTCACCTCGTCGTGCAACGTGGGCTCGGCGAGCTGGCGCGGCGAGAGGTTCACGCTGATCGTCAACGGGCGCGCGCCTGCGGGCCGGTGGTGCTGCCACTCGACGACCTGGCGGCACGCCTCCTCGAGCACCCACGCGCCGAGCGGCACGATCAGGCCGGTCTCCTCTGCGAGCGAGATGAAGTCGCCCGGGTGGACGAGCCCCCGCGTCGGGTGCTGCCAGCGGACGAGGGCCTCGAAGCCCGACACGCGTCCCGTCTCGAGGTCGACGACGGGCTGGTAGTGCACCTCGAACTCGCCGCGCTGCAGCGCGCGGTGCAGGTCGTTGCCGGTGCGCAGGTGATGGACGGCACGGTCGTGCGTGCGCTCGTCGAACACCTCCGTGCGCGCCCGGCCCTGGTCCTTCGCGCGGTACATCGCGGTGTCCGCGTCGCGCAGCAGGTTGTCCGCGCTGTCGCCGGGACGACCGGAGACGGCGACGCCGATGCTCGCGGTCACGAACACCTCGCCCTCCGGGAGCAGGACGGGGCGGGCGACCGCGTGCGCCATGCGCGACGCGATCTCGACGGTCGCGTCCTCGCCGAGGACGTCGTCGCACAGCACGACGAACTCGTCCCCGCCGAAGCGCGCGACCGTGTCGCTCGGCCGGAGCGCGCCGCGGAGCCGGTCGGCGACGGCGACGAGGAGCCGGTCGCCCGCCGTGTGACCGAGGCTGTCGTTGACGAGCTTGAAGCGGTCCAGGTCGAGGAACACGACACCGACGCGCGTACCTCTGCGCTCGGCGCGCGTGAGCGCGTGCTGGAGACGGTCCATGAACAGCACGCGGTTCGGCAGCCCGGTTAGCGGGTCGTGGATCGCCGCGTGCGCGAGCCGGTCCGCGATCGCCTTCCGCTCGGTGATGTCCTCGGTCTGGCCGACGGTGTACAGCGGGTTGCCGTCCGCGTCGCGCACGAGCGACACGCTGAGTGACGTCCAGACGGTGCGCCCGTCGCGGTGGATGTAGCGCTTCTCGATCCGGTAGCCCTCGACGCCGGTCTCCTTCAGCCGCGCGAGCTCGGCCTGGCTCATCGCGACGTCGTCGGGGTGCGTGAGGTCGGCCATGCGGACGCCGACGAGTGCCTCGGGCGTGTAGCCGAGGATGCGACCGAGGGAATGGTTGGCCCGCATCACGACGCCCTCGACGTCGGTGATGCACATCCCGATCGGTGCCTCCTCGAACGCGATCCGGAACAGCTCCTGCGCCTCGGCGAGCGCGGTCGCGGCCTTCCGGCGCTCCGTGACGTCCCGCACGGAGATCACGTGGCCGCCGATCGCGGGGTTCCGCGTCAGGTTGCTCGCGACGGCCTCGACGTCGACCCACGTGCCGTCAGCGCGACCGGCGCGGCATCGGCACGGCTCGTTCAGCCGGCCCTCGGCGAACTGCGCGAACGCCTCGATCGCCCGCTCACGGTCGTCGGGGTGGACCAGCGTGGTGATGTTCCAACCGACCGCGGCGTGACGCGGGTATCCGAGCATCCACTCGAACGCCGGGCTCGCGTACCGGATGACACCGTCGTCGTCGACGACGAAGAAGATGTCGCTCGAGCTCTGGACGATCGCCTGGAACCACGCCTCGCTGGCCCGCAGCGACTCGGTTGCTTCGTTGACCAGTCGCTGCGCGCGCGTCTCGGAACGGCGAACGATCTGTGCGATGACGAACACGAGGAAGCTCAGCGCCAGCCCGGCGTAGAGCAGGAGCGCGCGCGTCGACGCGACCTCCGGATCCTCGGTGTCGAAGAACGCGCGGTACTGGACCGTCCACGTGTGCCCGTCCACGGTCGTGACGCGCATCGTGCGTGTCGGCGCGGGCCGTTCGTTGGCGAGCTTCGCCGTCGGCACGTGGGCCATCGCCTTCGCCGCGCTGGTCGTCGCGCCGTCGTACAGCGCCACCCGCTCGAACCCCGGTGTGCGCGCGACGACGCTCTGCAGGAAGGCCTGCGCGTCGACGACCGCGATTGCCCATCCGCGCAGCTCGGCGCGACGGGCCGGCAGCTCCGCGGGGACCGTCGGCGACGTGTAGACCGGCGCGATCGCGGCGAACGCGCCGCCGCCCGATCCGATGCGTACCTTCGCGTTGGCGTCGAACGTGTACGAGTCGCTGAACGTGACGTCACCGAGATCACGCGCGTGGTCGAGCGCGGCCGTCGCACCCGGCACCGCGCCCACGTCGACCCCGTCGATCGTGTCGGCGAGGACCGCCGGCTCGGCGTTCGTGACCGTCATCCGTCCGCCCGGGCCGGCCTGGACGAACCCGATGCCGAGCACGCCCGGCTCGCGCTGCATGAGGTTCACGACCGCGGTGTACGACGCCAGGCTCGAGCCCGACGCGCCCGTCCCTGCGTCGAACCACGCGTGCGCCCCGGCGAGCGCGGAGCGCACGTGCCCGAGCTGCGTCGTCAGCGCGTCGGTCAGCTCGGCTTGGTGCTCGCGGTCGCGGCGGCGCTGTGACGCGTCGCGATCCGCGAGGGAGTGACCCCACACGGCGAACGTGAGCCCGACGCAGGCGGCGAGCAGGATCCAGGCGGTCCAGCGCGACCGCAGCCACCGCGGGCCGACCGTCCGCGCCGCCGCGGGCTCGACCCGCGACGAGGGCACCCCGAGGCGGGCCGACTCCGGGACGGGCGCGACCTCGCGGGCTCCGCGCCGGCGGCCCGTTCGCTTGCCGGCGACCCGTCGGACGCGGGTCCCGGCCGGTTGGGAGACGCAGTCCGGCGGTCGCCGCGCGGACGCGCGGTCACCGTCACCCCCCGGTTCGGGGGTCGTGGCCGGCTGCGTCGGTTCCACGATTGCCGATCGGCACGTGCACCCACCCCGTTGAGGGTTTCGAGTGAAGTGCCGGGTTTCGGGACGGCCACCGGGGCACCCGGGCTCGCGCGCCGGGTGGGCGGCGGGGGAAGATGGAGGTCATGAGCGAGCACCACGCGGCGAGCGAGGACGAGCGGCACACCGACTCAGGGATCGAGATCCGACCCGTGTACACCGCCGACGACCTGGCGGCGTTCGATCCCGGGGAGAGGCTCGGCCTCCCGGGCGAGCCGCCCTACACCCGCGGCGTCTACAAGGAGATGTACCGGTCCCGCCCGTGGACGATGCGCCAGTACTCGGGCTTCGGCACCGCGAAGGAGACCAACGAGCGGTTCCACTACCTGCTCGGGGCCGGCCAGACCGGCCTCTCGTGCGCCTTCGACCTGCCGACCCAGATGGGCTACGACTCCGACCATCCCCGCGCCGAGGGCGAGGTCGGCAAGGTCGGCGTCGCGATCGACTCGCTCGAGGACATGGAGATCCTGCTCGCGGGTCTCCCGCTCGATCGCGTCACGACGTCGATGACGATCAACGCGACCGCCGCGATCCTCCTCCTGCTGTACGAGCTCGTCGCGGAGAAGCAGGGTGTGCCGTCGACCGCGATCGGCGGCACGGTCCAGAACGACCTCCTGAAGGAGTACGTGGCCCGGGGTACCTACATCTACCCGCCGCGGCCGTCGATGCGGATCATCACGGATCTGTTCGCGTACTGCCGCGAGCGCATCCCGAAGTGGAACACGATCTCGATCTCCGGGTACCACATCCGCGAGGCGGGCTCGACGGCGGTCCAGGAGATCGCGTTCACGCTGTCGAACGCGATCGCGTACGTGCAGGCCGCGATCGACGCCGGTCTCGACGTCGACGAGTTCGCGCCGCGCCTGTCGTTCTTCTGGAACGGCCACAACAACTTCTTCGAGGAGGTCGCGAAGTTCCGGGCCGCGCGGCGCATGTGGTATCGGATCATGGGCGAGCGGTTCGGCGCGAAGAACGAGCGCTCGAAGCTGTTGCGCTTCCACACGCAGACGGGCGGATCGACGCTCACCGCGCAGCAACCCGAGAACAACGTCGTGCGCGTGTCGCTGCAGGCGCTCGCCGCCGTGCTCGGCGGCACCCAGTCGCTGCACACGAACGGCTTCGACGAGGCGCTGGGGTTGCCGACGGAGAAGGCCGCCAAGATCGCGCTGCGGACGCAGCAGATCATCGCCAACGAGTCGGGCGTGACCGACACCGTCGACCCGCTCGCGGGCTCGTACTTCGTGGAGTCGCTCACCGACGAGGTCGAGGCGGCTGCGTGGCGCTACATCGAGCGGGTCGACGAGCTGGGCGGCGCGGTCGCGGCGATCGAGGCCGGCTTCATGCAGGACGAGATCGAGCAGGCCGCGTTCGAGTGGGCGAAGGGCGTCGACGAGGGGCGGAAGGTGATCGTCGGCGTGAACCGCTACGCCGACCCGGAGCAGGGCGAGCCCGAGGTGTTCCCGATCGACCCCGAGCTCGAGCGCAGGCAGGCGGCGGCCGTCGCCGCGGTGCGGGCGCGTCGTGACGCGGCGGCGGTGAAGGCCGCGCTCGAGGACGTGCGCAGCGCGGCGCGCGGCACGCAGAACCTGCTCCACCCGATGCGCGAGGCCCTCGCGCGCTACGCGACGCTCGGCGAGGTGAGCGACGTGCTGCGCGACGAGTTCGGCGTCTACCAGCCGACCCGGTAGCCGCGCGGCGCGAGACGGTCGCCGGTCGGTCATCCGGCGCGCCGGAGCGTCTTCGCGGGCTCGGGGACGCGCGCCCGCTGGAGCGCGAGCCGGGCGGCCGCGACGCCCCGCCGGCCGGCTCGCCGCGTCTGCGGGTCGAGGTGCCACGGCCGGGTGTCGCCGCCTTCGAGGAGACGCAGTTGGTTGCTCATGGCCCGAGTATCGGCGCGGGGTGTGACACTCAACGCGGGCGAGCGCAGCAGCGGGCAGCTCTCGAGCGGTGCATCGTCGGCGTGACCAGGGCCTTCGCGGCGGCCGGGTCCTCGCAACCGCGGTTCGCCGCGGCGGGTCCCTCGTACACTCGTCGCCCGATGGAGGCGCGCCCCGCGACGTATCTCGACCACGCCGCGACGACGCCCATGCGACCCGAGGTCCTCGCCGCGATGACGCCGTACCTCACGGACGTCCACGGCAACCCCTCCGGGATGCACGGCGTCGCGCGGGCGGCGAAGCGCGCCCTCGAGGAGGCGCGCGAGCGGGTGGCCGTCGCGATCGGTGCCCGGCCGGGCGAGGTCGTGTTCACGAGCGGCGGCACGGAGGGCGACAACCTCGCGCTGAAGGGTGCGGCACGCGCCTCGCGGGACGCGAATCGGGCGCTCGATCGGGTCGTCGTCACGGCGTTCGAGCACAAGGCCGTCCTGCGTGCCGCCGATCGGCTCGCGCGCGACGGCTTCCGGGTCACGCACGCGCCGGTCACGCGTGACGGCTCCGTGGACCTGGCTGCGTTGGCCGACACGCTCGACGACCGCACGTCGGTGGTGTCGGTGATGACGGTCAACAACGAGGTCGGCACCATCCAGCCGATCGACGAGGTCGCCGCGCTGCTTCGCGAGCGCGCGCCCCAGGCGGTGCTCCACACCGACGCGGTGCAGGCCGGGGCATGGCTCGACCTCCGGCGCGCGACTGCGGGTGCGCACCTCGTCAGCGTGTCCGCGCACAAGCTCGGTGGTCCGAAGGGTACGGGCGCGCTGACCGCGCGCGACGGTACCCGCGTCGAGCCCGAGATCGACGGCGGCGGGCAGGAGCGCGGCCTGCGGTCGGGGACCGTCGACGTCGCGGGCGCGGTCGGTCTCGCGACCGCGCTCGAGCTCGCGCAGCGTGACGTCGTGCAGGAAGCGACGCGTGTCGCGGCGCTGCGCGACCGCCTGCTCGACGGGTTGCTCGCGTCGTGCCCGGGATCGTGGTGCAACGGCGCGCGCGACGTCGGCGCGCGCGTCGCGGGCAACGCGAACGTCGGCTTCCCGGACGTCGACGGGCAGACGCTCCTCGTCCTCCTCGACACGCTCGGGGTGTGTGCCTCGGCGGGGTCGTCGTGCTCGTCGGGCGCGTTGGAGCCGTCGCACGTGCTGCTCGCGATGGGGCTCGACCGTGCCGCCGCGCGGGGGTCGATCCGGTTCACGCTCGGGTGGTCGTCGACCATCGACGACGTCGACCACGCGCTGGCGGTCGTGCCGGACGCGGTGACACGCCTCCGCGGCGTCGGGATCGCAACGTGAGCCGGGTGATGGTCGCGATGAGCGGGGGCGTCGACTCGTCCGTCGCGGCCGCGCTGCTGCAGGAGGAGGGTCACGACGTCGTCGGCGTGACCCTGAAGCTCTGGGGCGGGCCGAGCGACTCCGGGTGCTGCAGCGTGAGCGACGTCGAGGACGCCCGTCGCGTCGCGGCGCAGCTCGACGTGCCGCACTACGTGCTCGACCTCACCGACGACTTCGAGCGCGGCGTCGTCGATCCGTACGTCGACGGGTACGCGCGCGGGCAGACCCCGAACCCGTGCGTCGAGTGCAACCGCGTCGTCAAGTTCGGCGCGCTGCTCGCGCGCGCCGTCGCGCTCGACTGCGACGCGCTGGCCACCGGCCACCACGCACGGGTCGTCGACACGCCGCTCGGCCGGCGCGTCGCACGTGGCGCGGACGCCGCCAAGGACCAGTCGTACGTGCTCTACATGCTCGACGGGCCGGTGCTCGACCGCGTCGTGCTGCCGGTGGGCGAGATCGACAAGCCGACCGTGCGCGCGCACGCGCGACGGCTCGGCCTGCGGACCGCCGAGAAGCCCGACAGCATGGACGTCTGCTTCGTGAGGCGCAACGACCGCGCGACGTTCATCGCCGCCCGCTCGGCGCCCGTACCGGGCCCGATCGTGGACGCCGACGGCCGCGTCGTCGGCACGCACGACGGGATCGGCGCGTTCACCGTGGGGCAACGGCGCGGCCTCGGGGTCGCGGTGGGTGAGCGTCGCTACGTCGTCGGCGTCGACGCGGCGACCGCGACGGTCACGATCGGCCGGCGCGCCGAGCTGCTGCGCGACGAGGTCCACCTTCGGGACGTCGTGGTGCACTCGCCGGTGTCGCGCGTCGACGCGCAGGTGCGCGCGCACGGAACGCCGGTTCGCGCGACGTTCGACGGCGAGACGGTGCGCTTCGACGTACCGCAGCCGCGCGTCGCGCCCGGGCAGGTGGTCGCGCTCTACGACGGCGACGTGATCGTTGCGGGCGGCGTCGCAGCCTGACGGGCGCGCATGACCGACCTCGCCTGGGGCGTCGCGCTCGTCGTCGCGGTCGGTGCGATCGTCTGGGGCGCCGAGAGCTTCGCCGAGCACCTGAGCGCGGCGTCGGTGCGGCTCGGAGTCAGCGCGTTCGCCCTCGCGTTGCTGCTCGCGGGTGCGGAGCCCGAGGAGCTCGCGACCGCGGTCGTCGCCGCGGTTCGCAAGGCGCCCGCCGTCGCCCTCGGTGACGTCGTCGGCGCCAACGTCGCCGCGTGCCTCGTCGCGCTGGGCGTGGGCGCGCTCGTCGCGCCGCTGCCGTTCGGTCGCCGCGTCCGGCGGTACGCGTTCCTCGGCATCCCGGCCGGCATCACGGCCGTCGCCTTCCTCTGGGACGGGCGGGTCGGTCGCGTCGAGGGTGCCGTGCTCGTCGCGTTGTACATCGGATATGTCGGCGCGGTCTGGCTCGCGGAGCGCGCCCCGCCGGCGCTCGGCGAGGCGGAGGACCTCGTCGCCGCGCGCGAGCAACAGGCCCGCGGCGTGTCGGCGCGGGTCGGACGTGACCTCGCCCTCCTCCTCGCGGGTGTAGTCGCCATGGCGGCGGGCGCGACGCTGCTCGTCGAGGCGGTCCGTCGCATCACGACCGTCGAGTCGACGCAGACGGAGCTCAGCCTGACGTTGGTGGGGTTCGTCACCGCGTTCGAGCTCGTGGTGCTCGCGTGGTCAGCCGCGCGCCGCGGCGCGACGGAGGCCGTGGTCGCCGCGGTCGTGGGCTCCGTCGCGTACAACGCGACGATGACGCTCGGCGCGGCTGCGATCGTCCGGCCGCTGCGCATCGTCGACTCGACCGCGCTGCACGGACCCGCCGTCGCCATGCTCGTCGCCTGGGCCCTCGTCGCGGTCGTCGGCGCCGTTGCAGGCCGGCTGCGCAGGCCGGAGGGGCTCGTGTTCCTCGCTTCGTACGGCGCGTTCGTCGTCTACGTGGTGTTGCGCTGACGATCACGACGCGCCACCTCGGCGCGCAGCACCTCGGGCTGGACGGGCGCGAAGAGCAGCAGCGACGTCGTGACCTTCGTGCCCGTGCGCCAGCCGCGCGACGCGGTCAGGAGCTGCGCGTCCTCGGTCAGACGCAGCCCGACCGAACGGACCGACGCGCCGAGGCGGAGGTCGAGCGCGCCGGCCGGCGGTTGGAGCGGTGCGCTCTCGAGGCGCGCGACACGCTCGCGTGGGAAGAGGACCGCCTCGCCGAGCGTCATCCCGTCCACCAGGGTGATGCCAGCGGGGACGAGCACGCACCACCGCGAGGACAGCCGGTGCAACGCGCGCGTCAGGAGTGCCGCGACCGGCACCCCGACGACGGTGGCGACGGCACCGGGCACGAGCCGTTCGTCCGCGAGCAGCAGCGGCCCGGTCACGCCGGCCGCGACGACGGTCGCGACGACGAGCGGCAACGGGCCCACGAGCAGCGCGGGCGGGATCTTCAAGGGGAAGCGCGCCTCGTCGCCGTACGCGACGCCCTCGGCCGACGACCGTCCGAACGACGGCGCGCACACGAGGAGCATCGCGACGACCGTGGTCACGATCGCGCCGACTGTTGCAACGGTCGACGCGCTCCACGCGCACGCGATCGCGAGCCCGGCGAATGCCGGCGCGACGAGCCGTGCCGCCGTCAACCCCACCGGCCGCGGCGCGAGCACCGCGACGAGCACCGCGGCCCATGCCAGCCACAGCAGCACGGACGCGAGAACCCGCGGCGCGCGCGACCACGCGTCGAGCGCGTCGGCCGCGGCCGGTCCCGCGGTCACCGGCAGGATCAGCCACATCACGCGCAGGGCCCACACGCTCGGAACGACATGCCGGGACGTTGCGACGCGCGCCAGTACGACCTCCGGGGACGACGAGAGCCGTCCATATACTACGGCTCCCATGCCCAGCGGCCCCGATGGAGACAGCCTCGCGCCCGGTCTCGCGACGAGCATCGGCAGTCTCCCGCACACCGATCCGCGCGCTGCGGCGCAGCTCGTGCTCGCGCGGCACCCGTCGCTGCCTGCCGC
Source organism: Acidimicrobiia bacterium (assembly GCA_035651955.1). NCBI lineage: Bacteria > Bacillati > Actinomycetota > Acidimicrobiia > Acidimicrobiia bacterium. The sequence continues at coordinate 37,274 of DASRES010000035.1, read as the reverse complement.
GCCCGAGTTGCCGCGCCGCGCGCGTGACGAGGGCGTCATCCAGCGCTCCGTTCGCGCGCTCCCCGAGGTGCGAATCGCGCGCGACGGCACGATCCACGTCGATCCCGCGTTGCAGGACGCGCCCATCCGCCCGGTGCTCGACGACGTCGCGCACGCGGGAACGCTCGCGTTCGTCGACGCGGTCGCCGCGAGCAAGCAGCCGCCGCGGCGCGTGAAGATGCAGACGGCCGGCCCGTTGACGCTCGGCCTCGCGCTGTTCGACGCCGGCATGCCGCGCGCCCGCGCGTTCCGCCGCGGCGCGCAGCTCGCGCGCGCGTGGGCGACCGCGCTCGAGGACGTCGTCGCGGACCGGCTCCCTGGCACGTCGCTCGTCCTCTTCTTCGACGAACCCGGGCTCGTCGTCTGGCGCGACGATGATCCGCCGCTCGATCACGAGGCGGCCGTCGACATCCTGTCGGGCGCGCTCGCCGCCACCACGTGCACGACCGGCGTGCACGCGTGCGGCGAGACCGCCCACCTGCTCGCGCTCGAGGCCGGCCCGCGCATCCTCGGCGTCGACGTGCGTGCCGACCTCCTTGCCGACGCGTCGGCGATCGGGCGCCATCTCGAGGCCGGTGGCTGGGTCGCGTGGGGCGCCGTACCGACGGACCGGCCCGTCGGCGACTCGTGCGAGCCGACGTGGCGGTCGCTCGTCATGCTGTGGTGCGAGCTCACCCGGCGGGGTTGTGACCCCGTCCAGCTCCGGACCCAGGCCCTCGTCACGCCGGCGTGCGGGCTCGCCCATCACGACGTCGACCGGGCGTCGCACCTCCTGATGCTCGCCCGCGAGATGGCGCACCGGGTGCACGATCACGCCGTGGCCGCCCGTCTCACGGTCGGGGCCTGAGCTCGCTCCGGGGTGAGTGTCTCTACCCCTCGGTAACCTCGGAGTGATGGCAACGCGCGCGAGCTCGAAGGCGTCGGGTGCCGCCGCTCCGGCGGGCGCCGCGGCGCGCGCCGAGGAGCTGCGCGAGCAGATCGAGTACCACTCGCGCCGCTACTACGTCGACGACGCGCCCGAGATCAGCGACGCCGAGTTCGACGAGCTCGTGGGGGAGCTGCTCGCGCTCGAGGAGCGGTACCCGTCCCTCGTCACACCCGACTCGCCGACGCAGCGACCGGGGAGCGGCGCGACGGCGGCGTTCGCGCCCGTCGAGCACCTCGTGCCGATGCTGTCCCTCGACAACGCGTTCAGCCTCGACGACCTGCTCGCGTGGGGCAAGCGGATCGAGCGCTCCGTCACCGACCCGATCGCGTTCGTGTGCGAGCCGAAGATGGACGGGCTCGCGATCTCGTTGCTCTACGAGGGCGGTCGCTTCGTGCGCGCCGCGACGCGCGGCGACGGACGCGTCGGTGAGGACGTGACCGCGAACGTCGCCACGATCGCGTCGATCCCGGCGAAGCTGCGCGGGAGCGACGTGCCGCGCGTGCTCGAGGTGCGTGGCGAGGTGTACATGCCGGTCGCGAGCTTCGAGGAGCTCAACCGCAAGCAGGGCGAGGCCGGCGAGCGGTTGTTCGCGAACCCGCGCAACGCGGCCGCCGGCTCGCTGCGCCAGAAGGACGCCTCGATCACGGCCGGGCGCGATCTCGCGATCGTGTGCTACCAGCTCGGCGCGCAAGAAGGTGGGCCAAGGCTGCGGACCCACGACGAGACGCTGCAGTGGATCGCGCGGCTCGGCCTGCCCGTCAACGACCGCATCCGCCGGCTCGCGTCGCTCGACGAGGTGTACGCGTTCTGCGAGTCGATGCTCGCGCAGCGTCACGACCTCCCGTACGAGATCGACGGCGTCGTCGTGAAGGTCGACGATCTGCGCCAGCGGGAGGAGCTCGGTGCCACGAGCAAGGCGCCGCGCTGGGCGATCGCGTACAAGTTCCCGCCGGAGGAGAAGACGACGCTGCTGCGAGCGATCATGGTGAGCATCGGCCGGACGGGCCGCGCGACCCCGTTCGCCGAGCTCGAACCCGTCTTCGTCGGCGGCTCCACGGTCGGTCTCGCGACCCTGCACAACGAGGACGAGGTCGCGCGCAAGGACGTGCGCGTCGGCGACACGGTCGTCGTGCGCAAGGCGGGTGACGTGATCCCGGAGGTCGTCGGCCCCGTGCTGGCGAAGCGGCCGAAGGGTGCCCGTCCGTGGAAGTTCCCGAAGAAGTGCCCGGTCTGCCACACGGAGCTCGTTCGCCTCGAGGGCGAGTCGGACCACCACTGCGTGAACTTCGACTGTCCCGCGCAGCGCGTGCAACGCATCGTGCACTTCGCGAGCCGTGGCGCGATGGACATCGAAGGTCTCGGCGAGGAGCGCGTCCGCCAGTTCGTCGACGCCGGCCTCCTCGAGGACGCCGGCGACGTGTACGACCTGACCGTCGAGCGGCTGGTGCCCCTCGAACGCATCGGCGAGCGCTCCGCGCAGCTCCTCGTCGACGCGATCGACCGATCGCGACAGCAGCCGTTGTGGCGCGTGCTCGTCGCTCTCGGGATCCGTCACGTCGGACCGACCGCGGCGGTCGCGCTCGCACGGGAGCTCGGTCACCTGGACCGCATCGAGCACGCGTCGGAGGACGAGATCACCGCGGTCGAAGGTGTCGGGCCGGTCATCGCGCAGAGCGTGCGACGGTTCTTCGAGATCCCGCCCAACCGGCGCGTCGTCGACAAGCTGCGCGCGGCGGGCGTCAACCTGACGGGTCCCGAGCGCGGCTCCGGCGCGGGTGACACCGAGCAGACGGTCGCGGGGATGACGTTCGTGTTGACCGGCGGTCTCGACGGCTTCACCCGCGAGGAGGCCGAAGCAGCGATCGAGGCGCACGGCGGGAAGGTGACGTCGAGCGTGTCGAAGAAGACGAGCTACGTCGTCGTGGGCGAGAACCCCGGGTCGAAGCTCGCGAAGGCAGAGCAGCTCGGCACGCCGATCCTCGACGAGGACGGGTTGCGCGACCTGCTCGAGCACGGTCCGGGCGGCGACGCCGACGGCAACGACTAGACGAACAGGGGAGACGGCCGGTGGCCAACAAGGAAGCGATCGGGGCGACGGACCAGCCCTTCGAGATGCTCGTCGAGCGCGGGAAGATCCGCGAGTTCGCACGCGCGACCAAGTCCCAGAACCCGGCGTACCTCGAGGACCCGGAGCCCGTGTGCGAGCCGACGTTCCTGATGACGTCCGCGTTCTGGGCGCCCCCGGGGAGGTCGGTGTTCGCGAAGGTCGGGCTCGACCTGCGCCGCGTGCTGCACGGCGGGCAGGAGTTCGTGTTCCACGGGCCGCCTCCGCGCGCGGGGACGAAGCTCACCGCGCAGTCGCGCATCGAGGACATCTACGAGAAGGAGGGCAAGCGCGGCGGGACGATGACGTTCGTGATCGCGGTGCAGGAGTTCCGCGACGAGCACGGGACGCTCGTCGCGGAGTCGCGTTCCACGACGATCGAGACCGGGCGCGCGCCCGAGAAAGAGGAGGGGTGACGTGGCTGCCGCTTGGGACGATCTCGCGGAGGGGACGAAGGGCGAGTCGCGTACGTTCGGCCCGCTCACACGCACGGACTTCGTGCGCTACCAGGGCGCGTCGGGCGACTTCAACCCGATCCATCACGACGAGGAGTTCGCGCGCTCGGCCGGCTTCCCGTCCGTGTTCTCGGTCGGCATGCTGCAGGCCGGGATCCTGGCGACGTACGCGACCGACTGGCTCGGCGCGGAGAACGTCCGGCGGTTCTCGGTGCAGTTCCGGGAGCAGGTGTGGCCGGGCGACACGCTCGTCTGCACCGGCCAGGTCGTCCGGCGCTACGAGGAGGACGGCGAGCGCCGGGTCGACCTGGAGCTGTCCTGCGACCGCGAAGGCGGCGGTACCGCGATCCGCAGCAACGCGACGTTCGTCGTCTCGTAGCGCGAGGAGCGCGGCGTCGTGCGCGCGCAGGTCCTGCATGCACCGGCGGCGATCACGACGCGCCCGCTCGTCCTCGAGGACCGGTCCCGGCCCGAGCCGGGGCCGGGCGAGGTCCGGGTCGCGGTCCACGCGTGCGGCTGCTGCCGCACCGACTTGCACGTGACGGCCGGCGAGCTCGACCTGCCCCACCTGCCCGTCGTCCCGGGTCACCAGGTCGTCGGCGTCGTGGACGCGCGGGGTGACGGTTGCACGAAGCTCGAGATCGGCGCGCGTGTCGGCGTCCCGTGGCTGCACCACACCGACGGCACGTGCGGGTACTGCCGGCGCGGCGAGGAGAACCTGTGCCCGAACGCGCGGTTCACGGGTTGGACCGTCGACGGCGGCTACGCGGATGCGATCGTCGTCCCCGAGGACTTCGCGGTGCGTCTCCCCGACGGGATGCCCGATCTCGAGGTCGCGCCGCTCCTGTGCGCGGGTGTCATCGGGTACCGCGCGCTGCGGCGCGCGGACGTGAAGCCCGGTGAGCGCGTCGCCCTCATGGGGTTCGGTGCGTCCGCGCACCTGGCCATCCAGGTGCTCCACCACTGGGGCTGCGACGTGGTCGTGTCGACCCGCGGCGAGGCACACCGCGCGCTCGCGCGCGAGCTCGGCGCGTCGTGGGTCGGCGACGCTGCCGATGTCCCGCCCGAGCCGGTGGACCGCGTCGTCGTGTTCGCGCCCGCCGGCGAGCTGGTGCCGGTCGCGCTCGGCATGACGCGCCCGGGTGGGACGGTCGCGCTCGCGGGGATCCACATGAGCGACATCCCGTCGTTCCCGTACGACCTGCTGTGGCACGAGCGGAACGTGCGCTCGGTCGCGAACATGACCCGCCGCGACGCCGAGGAGTTCATGCAGCTCGCGGACGAGGCGAACGTCCGCACCTCGTTCGAGACGTTCCCGCTCGAAGCGGCCAACGACGCGCTCGCGGCGATCGCGGCCGACCGCGTCCAGGGCGCGGCCGTCCTCGCGGTGGATGTCGCCGCGACGGACGTCAGCCCGTGCGGAAGCTCCACGTGAACGTGCTCGTGCCGTCGGCGCGTGGCTTGGCCTGGGGCCAGTAGACGACCGACGCGATGTGGACGCCGGGCTCCAGGCGCTCGAACACCTGACCCTTGCCGGGCCGGAAGCTGAGCTCGCCCAGCCCGGGGATGCGGCTCAGCTCGTTCTCGGGGATCTCGACGCCGTCGACGACGAGCACGCCGGTCAGGTCGTCGCGCAGGTCGACGCTCACGGGCGACTGGACGCTGACGAGGCTGCCGTTCGCGGGCAGCACGCTCGACACCGCGTTCGGCAACACCTTCGTCCGGTCGGTCGTGTCCGCGCTGTGTCCCGCGAACCACAGCAGGTTCGCCGCCGCGATCAGGCCCACCGCGACGATCGCGAAGCGCCACGGGTGACGTCGGACGCGGACCGACAGCGGCCGCGCCGTCGATGGTGGCGCGTGGTGGCCGTTGCCGTTGGCGTTCGGCGGTGGGAGCCGCACGACACGTTCGGTCATCGAGCCCGACGGTACCCGCACGTGTCGTCGCGCGGCGGGTCGCGACCGCGCGGCTCGTCGGGCGGTGCGATGCCCCGTGGTGCGCGACCCCGGCCGGTACCGTTGGATCATGCGGACGAAGCGTGGTCGTGCGCGGACGCGCGGGACGGCCACGCCCGAGGGAGCCGTGCGAGCGCGGACGAAGCGTGGTCGTGCGCGGACGCGCGGGACGGCCACGCCCGAGGGAGTCATGTGATGCCGCCCACGAGTGGCGTCAGCGACCTCGTCGGCCGTGTGCTCGCCGGGCGCTACCGCCTCCTCGCGCCGATCGGCGCGGGCGCGAGCGGGCGCGTGTACGTCGCCGACGACGTCCGCCTGCGTCGGCGCGTCGCGGTGAAGGTCCTGCACGCGGGCCTCGCCGACGACAGTGGCTTCCTCCGCCGGTTCCGCGCCGAGGCCCGTCTCGCGGCGTCGTTGCACCACCCGAACGTGATGGCCGTCTACGACTGGGGCGAGGACGAGCTGCCGTTCATGGTGCTCGAGCTGCTCGAGGGCGGCAGCCTGCGCGGCATGCTCGACCGCGACCACCGGCTGACGCCCGCGCAGGCCGCCCACCTCGGCCGGCAGGTCGCGGGCGCGCTCGACTACGCGCACACACGTGGGCTCGTCCACCGCGACGTCAAGCCCGCGAACCTGCTCTTCGATGAGCACGGCATCGTGCGCGTCTCGGACTTCGGGCTCGCGCGCGCGCTCGCCGAGGCGAGCTGGACCGAACCGGCGGGCACGGTGCTGGGTACGGCGCGCTACGCGTCGCCGGAGCAGGCGACGGGCGCACCGCTCGACGCGCGCGCGGACCTGTACGCGCTCGCGCTCGTGCTCGTCGAGTCCGTGACCGGGAAGGTGCCCTTCGTCGCGGACACGACGATCGGCACGCTGGTCGCCCGCACGCAGGCGAGCATCACCGCGCCACCCGAGCTCGGTCCGCTCGCGGCCGTCGTCGAGCGCGCGGGCCAGCGCGACCCCGACGACCGCTATCCCGACGCCGCGACGATGCGCTCCGCGCTCGCCGACGCGGCTGGTGCGCTCCCACCGCCCGGTCCGCTCGCGCTCGCAGGCATCCACGAGGTGGGCGAGGACCCGAACCCGACGCAGGTCGGGGTCGCGGCACCCGTGCCGTTCGACCAGGACGCGTCGGAGGACACCGTCGCGCTGCAGGCCGGGCCCGCGCCGCGCTCGATCCCTCCCCGCCGCGACCGCGCCGCGGTGCTCGCGCCGCTCGTCGTCGGGTTCCTCGTCGCGCTCGCACTCGTGGTCGCGGGGTACGCGGTCGCGAGCGCGAGCCCGGGCGGCGGACGGATCGCGGTGCCGAACCTGACCGGCATGAGCCGCACCGATGCCGCGCTGCGCGCGTCGAGCGCGGGCGTCAGCCTCACGACGACGTCGGCGCGTTCGGACGATCCTGCCGGCACGGTGATCGACCAATCGCCCGCGGCCGGCACGTGGATCTCACGCGGTGGGCGCGTCCACCTCGTCGTGTCCGAGGGCCCACCGCCGATCCCGGTCCCGCAGGTGGCGAACGTCCCGCTCGCCGACGCGCAGAGCACCCTGACGAAGGCGGGGTTCGTGCCGGGCGCGATCACGCAGCAGAACGACGAGAACATCCCGAAGGGCGCGGTGATCTCCACGCAGCCGCCGGCCGGACAGGCCGTCGCGCCGGGCTCGAAGATCGACCTGGTCGTGAGCAACGGGCCCGCGCTCCGAACGGTGCCCGCGGTGAGCGGCACCTACGCACAGGCGGCGGCCGCGATCAGCGCGCAGCACCTCAAGCCCGTCCAGGGCAGCGACTTCAGCAACGCGGTTCCCGCGGGCCAGGTGATCGGCACCAACCCGCCGGCCGGCACGCAGGTCCCACGCGACTCGACGGTCACCGTGATCGTCAGCAAGGGACCGCAACTCGTGCCCGTGCCTCCGCTCGTCGGTCAGCCCGTCGAGGCGGCCGCCGCGCTGCTGCAGTCGAAGGGACTCGTCGCGGACGTGCGCGGGTACAAGCCCGGCAAGCCTGTGAAGACGCAGAGCATCCCGGCGAACACGCCCGTCCCGGCGGGCACGACGGTCACGCTCACGCTCTAGCGCGGCGCCGCGCGGCTGATTGACCGCACGGTCAAGACGCGTTCTACGATGCCGCGATCCTTGGGTTCCACGAGTTGGGAGGCCGCGCATGGGCGCGCTCGACGGACGTGTGGCGATCATCACCGGTGCAGGTCGGGGGCTCGGTCGCGAGCACGCGCTCCTGTTCGCGTCGGAGGGCGCCAAGGTCGTCGTCAACGACCTCGGCGGCAACATCGACGGGACCGGTGACGACCGCGCGCCCGCGCAGCAGGTCGTGGACGAGATCAAGGCCGCGGGGGGCGAGGCCGTCGCGAACGTCGACAACGTCGCCGACTTCGACGGCGCCAAGCGACTGATCCAGACCGCGGTCGACACGTTCGGCGAGCTGCACGTCCTCGTGAACAACGCGGGCATCCTGCGCGACCGCGTCCTCGTCAACATGACCGAGCAGGAGTGGGACGCGGTCATCCACGTGCACCTGAAGGGCCACTTCTGCCCGACGCACCACGCGGCCGTCTACTGGCGCGAGCAGTCCAAGGCGGGCAAGGAGGTCAAGGCGTCGCTGATCCACACGTCGTCGACCTCGGGCCTGCTCGGGAACCCGGGTCAGGCGAACTACGGGGCGGCCAAGGCGGGCATCGCGGCGTTCAGCGACATCTGCGCGAAGGAGCTGGGCCGCTACGGCGTGCGCTCCAACACGATCGCGCCCGCCGCCCGCACCCGGCTCACGCTCCAGACGCCCGGTCTCAGCGACGCGGTGAAGGAGCCCGAGGACGCATCGAAGTTCGACGTGTGGGACCCGGCGAACGTCTCGCCGATGGTCGCCTACCTCGCCACCGAGGGGTGCGAGCTGACCGGCCAGTGCTTCCTCGTGCAGGGCGGTCTCGTGCAGTACTTCCAGCCGTGGACGTTGACGGCGAAGCTCGAGCAGCAGGAGCGCTGGTCCGTCGCCGCGTTGAGCGAGCAGGTCCCGAAGCTGATGGAGCAGGTCAAGAAGAAGTAGCCGTCCGGTCGTCACGCGGCGTGACGACCGATCCCGGTGACGCTCCACTCACGGTGTACCACGCTTCGCGCGCCGTTTGCCGACCCGTCTGTCCTGTTGTGCACGTTTGCGCAGGTGTCGGCGGGCTCAGGCCGCGGGTAAATGGGTCGATGGCACTATTGCCCGGCCACGGAGCGCGTCATACCGTCCGACGACAGGTGGACGACGGACGCGCAGCGTGGTCGGCGAGGTGCCCCAGCGGCTCCGAACGAGACCATGGACGGCGAGGGCAGGTGAGAGCCATGCGGCGACTTGCGCACGGAGGGACGGTTCGACCGCCGGTCACGCGACCGGGGAACGGGTACGCCCGGCTGCCGCGCCGTTGCCCGGGGCCCCTCGTCGCGGTGCCGCCCAGCGACGTCCCCGAGCCGTCCTGGTTCTCCGAGCCGCCCGCGCTCGTCGAGGTCGGCGCCGAGCTGACCGCCCGGCTGTCGGCCGTCCTCGGCCGTCGCGTCTGACGCTGCGCCGGGGCGACGGGCGCGGGGCGGATCCCGCTTACTCGGTGACCGCGATGATCGCCTGCGTCAGCTCCGGGTCGCCCGCCGCGCCACCGCCGGCCGCCGCCCCGGCCATCAGCTTGGCCATGTCGCCCTGGACCTTGACCTTGCCGGCCATGAACGCCTGCATCCCCGCCTGCGGGTTCCCCGACGCGAACACGTCCTTCGCGGTCTGGTAGTCGGTCGTCATCGTGACGTCCGCGGCGTCGAGGTGGCCCTGGCCGAACAGCGCCTTGCCGTCGTCGGATCCCATGTGGAACTGCCGGTCGGCGTCGAAGGGGGTTCCCGTCACGACGAGGTTCATCTTGATGTTCTGGTGACCGGCGGGCGCGTCGTGCTGCTCGATGAGCGCCGTGACAGCCGAGAACCAGTCGTCCGACAGGAAGGGGTACTTGTCCGCCACCCGGACCTCCTCACGCCGTGGAAACGGGGCCCGGATAGTACCGACGGGCCCGCTCGAGCGTCGAGGACGCGTCGCGCCCGCCAGTACGCTCGCCGAGATGGCGGCGACGACGCGCGCGGAGCGCATCGCGGCACGGGAGCGCAACCCGAAGTGGCAGAACGCGCCACTGCGCATCGAGATGTCGGAGTGCATCAACTGCGACGCGTGCCTGCGGCACTGCCCGCCGCAGTTCGGCGCGATCTTCAACCACGGGGTCGACGTCGTCATCGTCCCGGAGCTCTGCAGCGGCTGCGACAAGTGCGTCCCTGCGTGCCCGGTGTCGTGCATCTATCCCGACCCGGAGTGGGAGCCCGCGCCGGACGACTGGTGGGAGGAACCGCTCTCCGCCGGCGATCCCTACACTGGTCCCTAGACTCCGCGTGATGAGCAGGATCACCCGTGACGACGTCGAGCACGTCGCGCGTCTCGCGCGTCTCGCGCTCACGGACGACGAGGTCGAGCGGTTGACGGAGCAGCTCGAGGTGATCCTCGAGCACGCCGCGCAGGTCTCCGCGCTCGACACCGCCGGCGTCCCGCCGACCGCGCACCCGCTGCCGCTCGCGAACGTCCTCCGGCCCGACGAGCCCCGACCGGGCGTGCCGCGCGACGACGTGCTGGCCATGGCGCCCGCGAGCGAGGACGACCGCTTCCGCGTCCCGCGCATCCTCGGCGAGGCGCCGTGAGCGAGAGCCGGTCGGCGCTCGAGATAGCGGCCGCCGTCCGCGCCGGGGAGCGCTCCGCGCGCGACGTCGTCGAGGAGTGCCTGGGCGCGATCGAGGCGCGCGAGGGCGACGTGCACGCGTTCAACCTCGTGCTCGCTGACGAGGCGCGGGCGGCCGCCGACGCCGTCGACGCCGCGGTCGCACGCGGCGACGATCCCGGGCCGCTCGCCGGCCTACCCGTCGCGCTCAAGGACAACCTCTGCACGCGCGGCATCCCGACGACGTGCTCGTCCCGCATCCTCGAGGGGTGGCGACCCCCGTACGACGCGACGGTCGTGCGACGCGTGGTGGACGCGGGCGGCATCCCGATCGGCAAGACCAACCTCGACGAGTTCGCCATGGGCAGCTCCACCGAGAACTCCGCGTTCGGGGCCACCCGCAACCCGCACGACACCGCCCGTGTGCCGGGCGGGTCGAGCGGTGGGTCGGCGGCCGCGGTGGCTTCGGGCTTCGCGCCACTCGGCCTCGGCTCCGACACCGGCGGCTCGATCCGCCAGCCCGCCGCGCTGTGCGGGGTCGTCGGGATGAAGCCGACATACGGACGCGTCTCCCGCTACGGGTTGATCGCGTTCGCCTCGAGCCTCGACCAGATCGGCCCGTTCGCGACGAGCGTCACCGATGCCGCGCTGCTGCTCGAGGCCATCTGGGGACCGGACGCGTGCGACAGCACGTCGATCCCGTCGCCGCCGACCGCGGTGCTGCCCGAGCTCGACGACGGCGTCGAGGGGTTGCGCATCGGTGTCGTCGAGGAGCTCACCGACGCGCAGGGCGTCGACGGCGACGTCGTCTCGTCGGTGGAGCGTGCCGCGGGCGCCCTGACGGACGCCGGCGCGAAGGTCGAGCGGGTCTCGGTCCCGAGCGCGGTGTATGGCCTGTCCGCGTACTACCTCATCGCGCCGGCGGAGGCCTCGTCGAACCTCGCGCGCTACGACGGCGTGCGCTACGGGCTGCGCGTCGACGGACCCGACGTCGCGACGATGAACGCGCAGACGCGCGACGCCGGCTTCGGGGCCGAGGTGAAGCGACGCATCATGCTCGGCACGTACGCGCTGTCGGCCGGCTACTACGACGCGTACTACGGGCAGGCGCAGCGCGTCCGCACGCTGATCATCCGCGACTTCGCGCGTGCGTACGAGCGGTTCGACGCGCTGATCGGCCCGACGTCGCCGACGACTGCGTTCCCGCTCGGCGCGAAGACCGACGACCCGCTCGCGATGTACCTCAACGACGTGTGCACGATCCCGTCGAACCTCGCCGGCCATCCGGCGGTCTCGGTGCCGTTCGGAACCGGGTCCGACGGGCTCCCCATCGGCGTGCAGGTCCTCGCCGACGCGCTCGCGGAGCCAGTCATGTTTCGCGTGGCGCGCGCGATCGAGCTCGCCGCGCCGTGACGTCGAGCGCGTGCCTCTGGTCGCACTCGCTGCGGGCCGGGGTACCCGGCCCGCGGGCGCTCGCCGCTCCGTGTAGCGCGCGCGATCGAGCTCGCCGCGCCGACGCCGTGATGTCAGCGAAGGTCGGCGAAGAAGTAGGTGAGCGCGCGGTTCAGCACGGTCGCGGCCTCCCACTGGAGGAAGTGGCCCGCGCGCGGGACGTGGAACGGCCCGATGCACTCGGTGAACGCGACCGCACACTCGTCCGGGAAGGTGCGGGGAACGACGTGGTCCTCCGTGCCGTAGAGAACGAGCGTCGGCGTCGGGTTCTGCTCGAAGACGCGCGGCACGTCGGCGAGCGGGCGCGCCCCCGTCGAGCTCTCGTAGACGCCCCAGCTCGCGCGCAGCTGGTCGGCGTCCGCGTACGGCTCCGTCATGAACTCGACGTCGTCGGGCGTGAACGTGCCGGGCGCGGCCCACAGCCGGTGGCCGTACATGTCGGCCACGTACGCGCGCCGGCGCTGCGGCGTGTCGAGCTCCGCGAGGAGCCCGTCCGGATCGGTCGCCTGCCGGCGGAAGTAGTCCGCGGTCGGGCGCGTCGCGCGCGGCGGGGCCTCGCGCGGGATGCCCGCAGCCTCGTACAGCTCGTGCAGCGGCGGCGCCAGCGTGTTGAACACGCACTGGCGGTCGACGCTGTCCGGGTAGCGCAGCGAGTGGTCGTAGAGGACGACGCCGCCCACGTCGCCACCGATCACGCCGTAGCGGTCGTGACCGAGCACGTCGTGCATCAGCGCGCGCACGTCGAGGGAGAACGCGGCGACGTCGTAGCAGCCGTCGGTCGCGAGGTCGGAGTCGCCGTGGCCGCGCAGGTCGGGCGCGACGACCTCGAAGCCCGCGGCGGCGAGCGGCGCGATGTTGCGCCACCAGATCCGCTTCGTCTCCGGGTAGCCGTGGAGGAGCAGCAACGGATAGCCGCCGGCGCCTTCGTGGACGAACGCGAGGGTGACACCGTGGCGCACCGTCTCGCGCCGGATCGTGAACGCGTCGGGATCGAGAGCCATCACGGGGGAGTCTGACATGGCGGTCACCGACTACGAGCCCGTCATCGGTCTCGAGGTGCACGTCGAGCTCGCGACCGCGACGAAGCTGTTCTGCGGGTGTCCGAACGAGTTCGGCGCGGAGCCGAACACGAACGTGTGCCCGGTGTGCCTCGGGCTGCCCGGCTCGCTCCCGGTGTTGAACGAGCGCGTCGTGGAGTTCGCGCTGCGGATCGGCGAGGCGTTGCACTTCGACGTGCCGCCGTCGTCGATCTTCCACCGCAAGAACTACTTCTATCCCGACATGCCGAAGGACTACCAGATCAGCCAGTACGACGAGCCGATCTGCGTCGAGGGTTGGCTGGAGGTCGACGGCGCGCGTGTCGGGATCGTGCGCGCGCACATGGAGGAGGACACCGGCAAGACGATCCACGTCGGCGGCGGGGGCCGTATCCACGACGCCGAGTACTCGCTCGTCGACTACAACCGCGCCGGCGTGCCGCTCATGGAGATCGTCAGCAAGCCGGAGATCACGAGCGCGTCGCAGGCGCGTTCGTACGTGAACGAGCTGCGCGCGGTGCTCGAGGCGATCGGCGTGTCGGACGTCAAGATGGAAGAGGGCTCCATGCGCGTCGACGCGAACGTGTCGGTGCGGCCGTCGGGCGCGTCGGAGCTCGGGACGCGCACCGAGATCAAGAACATGAACTCGTTGCGGTCGCTGGCGCGCGCGATCGAGTACGAGATCGAGCGCCAGACGTCGGTGCTCGACGCCGGCGGACGCGTCGTGCAGGAGACCCGTCACTGGGACGAGGAAGACGGCCGGACGCACTCGATGCGCTCGAAGGAAGAGGCGTTCGACTACCGCTACTTCCCCGAGCCGGACCTCGTACCCGTCGCGCCGACCGACGAGATGCGGGCACGAGCTCGCGCGTCGATCCCGGAGCTGCCGTCCGCGTTACGGGCGCGCTTGGTGACCGAGTGGGGCTTGAGCGAGGCGGACGCGCGAGTGCTGGTCGAGGTGCCCGGCCTCGCGGAGTACGCGCAGCGCGCGGTCGCGGCGGGCGGCGACCCCGTCGAGGTGACGAAGTGGGCGACCGGTGAGGTGCTCGGGTTCCTCAACGAGACCGGGTTGGCGCCGGGCGCGCTCCCGCTCGCGCCCGACGGCCTCGCCGAGCTCGTCGCGCTCGTCGCGGACGGGACGCTCTCGCGGAAGATGGCGAAGGACGTGCTCGACGAGTGCCTGAAGGAGCCGAAGCGACCGAAGCAGGTGGTCGAGGAGCGCGGGCTCGCGCAGGTGAGCGACGAGTCGGAGCTCGCGGCCGCGGTCGACGACGTGCTGCGCGCGAACCAGTCCGTCGTCGACGAGTGGCGCGCCGGCGACGACAAGCTCCGCAAGAAGAAGCGTGGCTTCCTGATGGGCGAGCTGATGAAGGCGATGAAGGGCAAGGGCAACCCTGCCGTCCTCAACCGTCTCCTGGACGACCGGCTCTCGGGCTCGTAGCCCGCCGCGGGCCGCGCCCGTCGTTCGCTGTCGCACCTCCGCTGTTTCATTGAGCGATGAGTACCGCGGAGCAACGGAATTCGCTCAACGAAGGCCGTGACTCGCGCGCAGCCGCGATCGCGGGCTCGCAATACGGCCTGCTGAGCGCTGCTCAAGCGGTGGCGATCGGGTTCACGCCGAACGCGATCCGGACACGCGTCACCCGAGGCCGCTGGGACCGAATGCTGCCAGGCGTGTACCGCATCGCGGGCGCGCCCACGCGCGGTCGCCAAGCTGCACTCGCCGCGGCACTGTGGGCGGGCGAGGACTCGCGTGTCTCACACCTGACCGCGGCCGTGCTCTGGAATCTCGACGGTGTCGTGACGCGCCGCGTCGACATCACGGTGCCGTACGAGTGCACGCGGCGGCATCCCGCGGTCGTCGTCCATCGGACGAAGACGCTTCCGGCAGTCGATCGCGACGTGGTGCACGGCATTCCCGTCACCACGGTGGCGCGCACACTCGTCGACCTCGCCGGTTCGGTCGACGCGACCGTGCTCGAGACCGCGCTCGACGACGCGCTCCGGAAGCAGCTGACGACGTGCGCGTTCGTCGAGTGGCGCGTCCGCGAGCTCGGCAGGACGGGGCGCGCCGGCGTCGCCGTGCTTCGTCGCCTGCTCGAGGAGCGCGGCAGAGGCGCCGCGGCGCTCGAGTCCGCACTGGAGGGGGCGGTCTGGCGCGTGCTTCTTCGGAGTGGTCTTCCGCGGCCCGTCAGGCAGCACGCCGTCACGATCGACGGACGATCGTTCCGGCTCGACTTCGCCTGGCCGGACGCCTTCGTTGCCGTCGAAGCCGACGGCTACGCGTTCCACGCCGGTCGGCGGGCGTTCGTCGACGACCGCGCCCGCACGGCGCGTCTCGTCGCCGCGGGATGGCGCGTCGTCCCGGTGACCTGGGACGAGGTGCGCAAGCGGCCGGACGACTTCGTCGCGCACGTCCGTTCGGCGTTGGATCGCGCTTCGTTGACAGGTGACTACCGCCAGGCCACGGGGATCCCTCAATGAGCGATCTGGCCCGGCGTCAACGTTCGCCGATGGAGGTCGTCGGCGTGCCGTAGGTGGAGAAGAGCGGCGCGTACGCGGCGGCGTCACCGTCCCAGGCGAGCGCGCGGATCTCGTCCACGGTGCGGCGTCCGCCCAGTGCGCGCGCCAGCTCGAACGGCTCCGCGCGAACGGTCGCGACGGGCTCCCCGTCGCCCGCCGTGTAGCCGTGCGACCCGGCCTCGACGCGCAGGGGACCGAGGCCCGCCCCACCGATGCGCCGCGCCAGCCCGGGAACGTACGACTCGACGACCGTCAGGATCACGTCGACGTCGCGCCCGCCCTGGCGGTCGATCGCGCTGCGGACGTCCTGCTCGTGCTGGAACGCGTCGGACACGGCGGTCGCGGCCATCGCGCCGCCGATCGCACGCAGCCCGTCCTCGAACTGCGGGCCGCCCTCGTTCCACTCGTCGACGAGGTCGCGGATCGGCACGTCACGTCGTGCGGCGACCTGCGCGCGGGTCCACGCGTCGCTGCCGACGCCGTCGAGCTTGCCCGCGAGGACGTCGGTCACGGTGCCGGCGAGGTGCGCGACGACGTCGTGCACCGTCCACCCCGGGCACGCGGGGACGGGCGTCGCTGCGGTCGCGTCGTCGAGGTCGCGCACGAGCGAACCGACCCGCTCGCGTGTCGCGCCGTAGAGCATCCCGTAGTCGGTCATCGCGCGGAACCTACCCGGAAGACCAGCGAGCGGACCCGTCTACGCTTCACGAGCATGAGCGAGCGTCGGGAGGCGGGCATCCCGCCGAGCAGCGAGCGTGGCCCGAGCGGCCCGGCCCGCAGGGCCAGGAGCGGACGAGCATGAGCGATGTGAAGCCCCGCAGTCACGAGGTCACGGACGGTATGGAGCGCGCCCCGGCCCGGGCGATGCTGCGAGCCGTCGGCATGGGGGACGACGACTGGGGCAAGGCCCAGGTCGGCGTCGCGTCGAGCTGGAACGAGGTCACGCCGTGCAACCTCCCGCTCGATCGTCTCGCGAAGCGCGCCAAGGACGGCGTGCGCGCGGCGGGCGGCTTCCCGATCGAGTTCGTCACGATCGCGGTGAGCGACGGCATCTCGATGGGGCACGAGGGGATGCGCGGGTCGCTCGTGAGCCGCGAGATCATCGCCGACTCCGTCGAGTGCGTGATGCACGCGGAGCGCTTCGACGCGCTCGTCACGTTCGCCGGCTGTGACAAGAGCCTGCCCGGCATGTTGATGGCCGCCGCTCGCCTGAACCTCCCGTCGGTGTTCCTCTACGGCGGGTCGATCCTCCCCGGCCGGTGGAAGGACCAGGCGCTCGACATCGTGAGCGTGTTCGAAGCGGTCGGCGCGTGCGCGGCCGGCACGATCACCGAGAACGAGCTCGGCGAGATCGAGCGGCGCGCGTGCCCGACCGAGGGCAGCTGCGCGGGCATGTTCACCGCGAACACGATGGCATCGATCGGGGAGGCGCTCGGCATGTCGCTGCCGGGCAGCGCGAGCCCGCCCGCGGTCGACCGTCGTCGGGACGACTTCGCCTACGACAGCGGCCGCGCCGTCATGCGGCTGCTCGAGTCGGGCATCCGGCCCCGCCAGATCATGACCAAGGACGCGTTCGAGAACGCGATCGCGGTGACGATGGCGCTCGGTGGCTCCACGAACGCGGTGCTGCATCTCCTCGCGATCGCGAACGAGGCGCGCGTCGAGCTCGAGCTGGACGACTTCAACCGCATCGGCGCGCGCGTCCCGCACATCGCCGACACGAAGCCGCACGGCAAGTACCACATGTTCGACATCGACCGCATCGGCGGCGTCCCCGTCGTCATGCGCGAGCTGCTCGACGCGGGACTCCTCCACGGCGACGCGCTGACCGTGACGGGCAGGACCATGGCCGAGAACCTCGCCGAGCTCGACCCGCCGAAGCCCGACGGCGACGTCGTCCACCCGCTCGACGCGCCGATCCACGCCCAGGGCGGCATCGCCGTGCTGACGGGGTCGCTCGCGCCGAACGGCGCGGTCGTGAAGGTCGCGGGGCTCGACCAGCTGCGGTTCGAGGGTGTCGCGCGCGTCTTCGACGGCGAGGACGCGGCGATGGACGCGATCCTCGGCGGACGGATCGACGCGGGTGACGTCGTCGTGATCCGCTACGAGGGCCCGAAGGGCGGCCCCGGGATGCGGGAGATGCTCGCGGTGACCGGCGCGATGAAGGGCGCCGGTCGCGGCGGTGACGCGGCGCTCGTCACGGACGGCCGCTTCTCGGGGGGAACGCACGGCTTCTGCGTCGGGCACGTCGCGCCCGAGGCGGTCGACGGCGGCCCGATCGCACTCGTCGCCGACGGCGATCGCATCGTGATCGACGCGCAGTCGCACACGATCGACGTGCTCGTCGACGACGCAGAGCTCGCTCGCCGCAAGGCGACGTGGAAGCCCATCGACCCGCGCTACACGAGCGGGTTCCTCGCCAAGTACGCGCGACTCGCGCAGGGCGCGGACAAGGGCGCGATCACGAACCTGTAGCGCGCACGCGTGCCGGAGATCCTCGAGGTGGAGGCGGCGCGCCGGCTCATCGAGGAGCGCGCGCTCGACCGCCTCGTCTCGCATGTCGACGCGCAGGACGCGTGGTACCTGAAGCGCGGTCTCACCGCGGACGCGCTCGACACCGCCCTTCCCGGGCGCGTGTTCACCCGCGCGCGTCGCCGCGGCAAGCTCCTGATGCTCGACACGAGCGGCGACGGTCCCGTGCTCGGCCTGCATCTCGGGATGAGCGGCCGCGTCGTCATCGATGGTGCCGCGGCCGGTGATCCGCTGCTGTACACGAGCAACGACGACCGGCCCGAGTGGTACCGGTTCCGCGTGCACTTCGTCGACGGCGGCGGGCTGGCGCTGCGCGACCCGCGCCGGCTCGGCGCAGTCGAGCTCGACCCGGACGAGGACCGGCTCGGACCCGACGCGATGACGCTCACGCGCGCGCAGCTCGACCGCGCGCTCGACCGCAGCCGCGCGCCGCTCAAGGCAATCCTCATGGACCAGGCGCGCGTCGCGGGACTCGGCAACCTGCTCGTCGACGAGGTGTTGTGGCGCGCCGCGCTCGACCCGGCCCGCCCGGCCGGCTCGCTCGACGGCGACGAACGGCGCGTGTTGCAACGCTCGATCCGCACGGTCGTCCGCGTGCTGGGCCGCCGGGGCGGTTCGCACACCGGCGACCTGATGGAGGCCCGCGTCCCCGGCGGGCTGTGCCCGAGGGACGGCGCTCCGCTGCAACGGCGGACGGTCGGCGGCCGGACCACGTATTCGTGTCCGTTGCACCAGACGTGACCCGGGGCAGGGACATCTCTCAGCACCGGCTCACGGTGCTCTCACCAGCGCTGCGGTGGAGTGGCCGAGATGCTTGCTGGAGGCGACGCGGGGAACGGCGCGTCGCCGCCGTACCATGCCGGCGTGCGCGTGCTGGTCGTCGAGGACGAGACGAAGATGGCTGCGCTCGTACGGCGGGCGCTCGAACGCGAGGGGTACGCGGTCGACGTCGCCTCGACCGGCCAGGACGGCCTCTGGATGGCGACCGAGCACCAGTACGACGCGATCGTCCTCGACGTGATGATCCCGCCGCCGAACGGCTTCGAGGTCTGCCGCGAGCTGCGCGCCCGCGGGCGGTGGGCGCCGATCCTCCTGCTCACCGCGCGTGACGGCGTCAGCGACCGTGTCGCCGGTCTCGACGCGGGCGCCGACGACTACCTCGCCAAGCCCTTCTCGTTCGCCGAGCTCTACGCGCGCCTGCGCGCGCTGACCCGGCGCGGTGCGCGCGAGCGCCCGTCGGTGCTCGAGGTCGGCGACCTGACGCTCGACCCCGCCGCGCACTCCGTCCATCGTGCCGGCGCGCCGATCGACCTGAGCCCGAAGGAGTTCTCGCTCCTCGAGCTGTTCATGCGCCACGAGGGCGAGGTCCTGTCGCGCACGCAGATCCTCGACCACGTCTGGGACTTCGCGTACGACGGGACCTCGAACGTGGTGGACGTGTACGTGCGCTACCTGCGCGAGAAGATCGACCGCCCGTTCGGGCGCTCGTCGATCGAGACCGTCCGCGGTGTCGGCTACCGGTTGCGGCGACCCGAGTCGGGCCACACGGTCGAGACCGCGGGGAAGCACCGTCCCGGCGTCTGACGCGAGCGTGGACGAGCACCTGCGGCGACGGCCCCGCACGCTCCAGGGGCGACTCGTCCTCGTGTTCGGCGCGGCGACGCTCGTGCTGTGCGTGCTCGCGGGTGTCGTCGCGATCTTCGAGTTCCGCAGCCAGCTCCGAGCGTCGCTCGACGAGGGGCTGAGCGGCCGGTTCACGGCATTGCAGAAGCAGGTGTCGAGCACGACGAACGCGACGGGGTTCACGCCGCTCCTGCCCGACACCGAGTCCTTCGCGCAGGTCATCGACGCGGACGGCAACATCCTCGCCGCCGCGCCGCGCGTCCTGCGCAGGAGTCCCGTCCTCACCGAGACCCAGCTCGCGACCGCGATGCAGCACCGTCGCACGTTCGTGCGGTCGATCCCGCCGAAGGCGCAGCGCGCGCGCCTGCTCGCGGGCCCCGGGCAGCTGGGCGCGCAACACGTCGTCGTCGTGGTCGGGACGTCGCTCGACGACACGACGCGCGCCGAGCAGCGACTCGAGCTGACGCTCGCCGTGGGCCTGCCGATCCTGGCGATCATCGTCGCGACCGGCGGCTGGTTCCTCGCCGGCGGCGCGCTCGCACCGGTGCGGTCGATGGTCGAGGAGGCCGACGCCATCTCGGCCGCGCAGGTCGCGAGCGGCACCGGTACGGGGCCCGAACGGCGGCTGTCGATTCCCACGGGGGGCGAGGAGCTCGCCGAGCTCGCGCGCCGGCTGAACGCGCTGCTCGCCCGCATCGAGCGATCGGTCGCGCACGAGCGCGCCTTCCTCGACGACGCCAGCCACGAGCTGCGCACACCGATCTCGATCGCGCGCGGCGAGGCGGAGCTGGCCCGGATGTCCGTCGACGACGGGAGCGAGGCCGGGATCGCGATCGACTCGCTCATCGAGGAGATCGACCGGCTCGACCACCTCGCACGGAACCTCCTCGTCCTCGCGCGCACGCGCGCGGCCGCGCCCGCGTCGTGGCCCGAGGTCGACCTCGCGGACGTCGCGCGCCGCGCGGTAGACGGGGTCGAACGGGCGGGCGGCGCGCACGGTGTCGACGTGCGCGTCGACGGCGAAGCGATCGTGCGCGGTGACGAGGGCGGGCTCGAGCGCGCGCTGACGAACCTCGTCCAGAACGCGCTGCGCGTCGCGCGCCAGGAGGTCGTCGTGCGGATCAGCGCGCACGACGACGTCGCGTCGGTCGAGGTCGTGGACGACGGACCGGGTTTCCCGCCCGAGCTGCTGCCGCGCGCGTTCGAGCGGTTCACGCACGAGGCGACCGGCGACGGGCGGCACGCCGGCAACGGCTCGGCGCCGCGCGCCGGTGCCGGCCTGGGGCTCGCGATCGTCGCCGCGATCGCGGAGGCACACGGCGGCCGCGCGACCGCGACGAACACCGGGCACGGCGCGTCCGTCTGCCTGTCGCTCCCGCGCCGGCCCGCGTAGCGCCGGGTGGCGCAGCGTCGCGCCGCGCGGCGCCGCTCGAGCCGTCCGAAAAGGGACCAACGTCCCGTCACGTTCCGGGAAATCGGTTCATGTTGCTCTCATCGCGGCCGATGCACGATGCGTGGCGCGGCGGCGGCCCCGCACACGCGGGGACGGCGAAGGTAGAGGCGATGGCGGTCGCAGCACGAGAAGAACAGCGCACGCGGCGGACCGAGCGACGCAGGCTCGTCGGCCGCTTCGACCTCTCCGCACGCAACGAGGCGCGCGCGCTCGGACTGCTGGTCGCCCTCGTCGGCTTCGTCAACCTGATCTCCGCGCTCACGCCCGAGCTGCGTCACCGCATGCACGTGCTCCACGAGGTGCTGACGCCCGCGATGACGGGCGCGGCGCAGGGCGCGACCGCGATCCTCGGCATCGGGCTCGTCCTCCTCGGTCGAGGCCTCGCGCACCGTCGCCGGCTCGCCTACTACGCGGCGCTCGTGCTGCTCGGCGTCTCCGCCGTCACGCACGTCCTCAAGGGCCTCGACGTCGAGGAGGCGATCGCCGCGCTGTTGGTCGCCGCGGTGCTGTGGCGGTGCCGGTGGCTGTTCGACTCGCCCGTCCCGCACGCGCGCTGGCGCACGCTCGCGAAGGTCGTCCCGCTCGTCATCGGGATCGACTTCGCGTACGGGCTGGTCGGCCTGGCGATCCGCAGGAGCCGGATCCACCCGACGCCTACGTTGCCGCGCGCGCTGCACGAGGTCGGCGCGCGGCTCGTCGGCATGACCGGTCCGTTGCACGTCGCCGGCGGCTTCGGGCACTGGTTCCCGCCGACCATCACGATCGTCGGTGCGCTGAGCGTCGCCGCGATCGTGCTGCTCGCGCTGGCGCCCGTCGCCGAGCTGACCGTCGGCCACCACGCCGACCTCGAGCGCGTGCGCGTCCTCGCCGACCGGGCCGACGGCGACACGCTCGATCCGTTCGCCCTGCGCCACGACAAGCGCTACGTGTTCTCGTCCGACCAGCGCGCCGCGGTCGCGTACCGGTACGTCAACGGGGTCGGCCTCGCGTCCGGCGACCCGGTCGGCGCGGCCGAGTCGTTCCCCGACGCGCTCGCGCACTTCGTCGAGCACTGCGATCGCAAGGGTTGGCGGCCCGCCGTCATCGGCGCGCGTGGAGACCGCCTCCCGATGTACGAGGGCGCGGGCCTGCGCGCGCAGTACCTGGGCGACGAGGCCGTCATCGACGTCGCGTCGTTCACGCTCGAGGGGCGCGCGATGCGCCCGGTACGACAGGCCGCGAACCGCACGAGGAACTTCGGCATCACGACCGAGGTGCACCGGGAGGGCGACCTCGACCCGACGCTCCGCCGTGCGCTTGTCGGGATCTCGGATCGTCACCGCGCCGGCGCGCCGGAGCGCGGCTTCTCGATGGCGCTCGACGAGCTGCTGACGGGCCGCGACCGCGACTGCGTCGTGCTCGTGTGCCGCGACGCGAGCGGAGCGCCGATCGCGTTTCAGCGCTACGTGCCGTGCCGCGGCGGTCGCGGGCTCTCGCTCGACGCGATGCGGCGTGACACGGTCGGGCCGAACGGCGTCAACGAGCGGATGATCGTCGACGCCGTCGGCTGGGCGCGCGAGAACGGCGTGGAGGAGGTGTCGCTGAACTTCGCGGCGTTCAAGGGGATCATCGAAGAGGGTGCCGAGCTGTCGCGGTTCCAGGCGGCCGAGGCCTGGGTGATCAAGAAGCTCAACCCGTACTTCCAGATCGAGTCCCTCTACTACTTCAACGCGAAGTTCCACCCGCGGTGGATCCCGCGGTACCTCGTCTACCGCTCCGCGGGCGACCTCGCGCCGGTCGCGATCGCGGCGTTGAGCGCGGAGGCGTTCCTCCCGTTCGACCGCAACCGCAACGACGGCTGCGCGACCTGCGTGGGCGACGCGCCCGTCGGCCGTGACCACGGCGACCGCGACGACGACCACGGTGGCGGGACGCGGCCCGTGCCGGCGCGCCCGGGCCGGAACCGGAAGCACGCGGCGGAAGCAGAGCCAGTGCGCACCCGCTGATGCTGGTCGCGACCTGGTTCTACGCATTCCTGATCGCGCTGGCGATCGTCCCGCTCCTCGCGTGGGCGGTGCTCGACGTCCTGCGGCTGCGGAGGCGCCGGCGCGGGCTCCCCGTCATCAGCAACGCGCGCGCCATGCTGCTGCGCGGTTGGGCGATCGTCACCTGCCTGCTGCTCGGCGTGCTCGCGACCGCGGTGGGGTTGAACCGGCAGTACCAGTACATCCCGTCGTTCGCGGCGCTGTCGGGCGACGTCTCTCCCGACCTCGTCTCGGCACCGCCGACCGTGCAGGCACCGCGCGGCGCGACGGGCGGCGCGGCGACGCACGTCGGCAACGACGCCAACGTGGTCGCCGCGACGGGCACGTCGAAGATGACGCACGGCGCGGTCCAGAAGGTCGAGGTCGCCGGCTCGCTGTCGGGCATCCCGGCGCGCGACACGTACGTCTACCTCCCGCCGCAGTACTTCGATCCCGCGAACGCGCACGCGCGCTTCCCGGTGCTGTACCTCCTGCACGGATCGCCCGGGATCTCGGTGGACTGGCTGCGCGGCGGGCACCTCGACGTCACGATGGACGACCTCCTCCAGGAGCACCGCATCCAGCCGTTCATCGTCGTCATGCCCGATGTCAACGGCGGCTACAGCCGGGACACGGAGTGTCAGGACATCCCGGGCGGTCCGCAGGTGCAGACGTACCTGACGTACGACGTACCTCGCTACATCGACCGCTGGTTCCGCACGCTCGGCGACCGCAACGCGCGCGTCATCGGCGGCCTGTCGAGCGGTGGCTACTGCGCGCTGAACCTCGCGCTGCGGCACCAGGACGTGTTCTCGGCCGCGGTGTCGCACTCCGGGTATCTCGCACCGGCACGCAACGGCTACACGGGCAACTTGTTCAGGAACAAGGCCGCGCTCTACGCGAACGCACCGAGCGCGTACCTCGCGACGATCCCCATCCAGCAACCGTTCGGCGTGTACCTCGACGCGGGCAGCACCGACACCGCGTCGGTGTACCAGAGCAAGCTCGCGTACCGGATCCTCCTGGAGCGCCACGTCCCGGTCACGCTGCGGATCCACAACGACGAGGGCCACAACTTCTCCGCGTGGAGCCGGAACCTGCACTCTTCGCTGCCGTGGGTGTCGCGCTGGTTCGTGCTGAACCACGTCAGCGTGACGACGCCCGCCTGAACGGAACGATGTTGTCGGGACCCCGCTCGATCTGGCAGAATGAACCCTTGATGTCGCCGCGCACCCTCGTCCTCCCGACCAGCATCCTGGTAGTCACCTAGCGCACGCCGCCTGTCTCGCGCGTGCGCTCACCGACCCCTCGCCACGGCGGGGGGTTTTTTCTGCCCGCACACGTCGACCGCCCCGACGAAGAGGAACCCCCATGAAGCTGACCGGAGCCCAAGCCCTCATCAAGAGCCTCGAGATGCAAGGCGTCGAGGTGATGTTCGGCCTTCCCGGGGGCGCGATCCTGCCGGTCTACGACCCGCTCATCGAGTCGTCGATCCGGCACGTCCTCGTGCGGCACGAGCAGGGCGCGGGCCACATGGCCGAGGGGTATGCGCACGCGACCGGCCGGCCCGGCGTCGCGATGGTCACGAGCGGTCCCGCCGCGACGAACATCGTCACGCCGCTGTGCGACGCGTACATGGACTCGATCCCGCTCGTCGTCATCACCGGACAGGTCGCGTACACGTCGATCGGGACGGACGCGTTCCAGGAGGCGGACACGGTGGGGATCACGATGCCCGTCACGAAGCACAACTGGCTGGTGACGGACGCGGCCGACATCCCGCGCATCGTCCGCGAGGCGTTCCACGTCGCGACGACCGGCCGCCCCGGTCCCGTGCTCGTCGACGTGCCGAAGGACGTCGCCAACGCGGCGATGGACTGGTACTGGCCCGAGTCGGTCGAGCTGCCGGGCTACAAGCCCAACACGAAGGGCCACGCGAAGCAGATCAAGGAGGCGGCGCGGCTCATCAACAGCGCGCGGCGTCCGGTGATCTACGCGGGTGGCGGCATCCTCAAGGCCCGCGCGGCCGAGGCGCTGCGCGCGCTCGCCGAGCTCGCCGACGTGCACGTCGTGACGACGCTCATGGCGCGCGGCGCGTTCCCGGACAGCCATCCGCTGTGCCTCGCCATGCCGGGCATGCACGGCAACTACACCGCGATCACCGCGATGCAGCGCGCCGACCTGTTGATCGCGCTCGGGGCGCGCTTCGACGACCGCGTCACCGGCAAGGTGAGCGCGTTCGCGCCCGAGGCGAAGGTCATCCACGTCGACGTCGACCCAGCCGAGCTCGGCAAGGTGCGACGCCCCGACGTGCCGATCGTCGGCGACGCGCGGCTCGTCGTCGAGGAGCTCGTGAAGGCGCTGCGCGCCGAGCAGGCGAAGCACGGCAAGCCCGATCTGGCCGACTGGGACCGTCAGATCGACGAGTGGCGCGCGCAGTACCCGCTCCGGTACGAGCAGCCCGAGGGCGGCACGATCAAGCCGCAGTACTGCGTGGAGGCGCTGCGCGACCACACGCCGGACGACACGATCGTCGTCGCGGGCGTCGGTCAGCACCAGATGTGGACGAGCCAGTACTGGCGCTTCGAGCACCCCTACACGTGGGTCAACTCCGGCGGGCTCGGCACCATGGGCTTCGCGGTCCCGGCCGCGATCGGGGCGAAGGTCGGCAAGCCCGAGCGGATGGTGTGGGCGGTCGACGGTGACGGCTGCTTCCAGATGACCGCGCAGGAGCTCGTCACCGCGAGTGCCGAGCGCATCCCCGTGAAGGTCGCGATCCTCAACAACGCGTACCTCGGCATGGTCCGTCAGTGGCAGGAGCTGTTCTACGAGGAGCGCTACAGCGAGGTCTACCTCTCGCCCGACCTTCCCGACTACGTGAAGTGGGCCGAGGCGATGGGGTGCGTCGGCATGCGCGTCGACACGCCGGAGGACGTCGTGCCGACGATCGAGAAGGCGAACGAGATCGACGACCGTCCCGTCGTCATCGACTTCCGCACCGACTACCGCGAGAAGGTGTACCCGATGGTCGCGGCGGGCGACACGAACGACAACGTCATCCTCGGCCCCGAGTTCGGCGAAGGGGGGCGATAGTCGTGAGCGCGCGCGAAGAGACGGCGCGGCACCACATCCTCACGGTGCTCGTCGAGAACAAGTTCGGCGTCCTGTCGCGCGTCGCCGGCTTGTTCTCGCGCCGCGGCTACAACATCTACTCGCTCGCGGTGTCGCCCACCGAGGACGAGCGCTTCAGCCGGATGACGGTCGTGGTCGACGCCGAGTCGTCGCCGATCGAGCAGATCACGAAGCAGCTCAACAAGCTGATCCCCGTCATCAAGATCGTGGAGCTGGGCCCGGACGAGGGCGTCGAGCGCGAGCTGATGCTCGCGACGGTGAAGGCCGGACCGGAGACGCGCTCGCAGGTCACCGAGCTCGCCTCGATCTTCGAAGCCCGCATCGTGGACGTCGGGTTCGACGCCATGACGATCATGGTCGCCGGGTCGCCCGCGCGGCTCGACGCGATGTCGGACCTGCTCGCACCGTTCGGGATCCTCGAGCTGCAGCGGACCGGTCGCATCGCGTTGCCGCGCCTCGCGCGCCAGCCCGGCCGGCTGCGCGCCGTGCGCACACGCACCGCGTAGCGTTCGGCGCGGCACGGAGGTCGACGGCATGCCGATGCTGGACAAGCGGCGCGAGCGGATCGCGGGGTTCGTGATGCCCCAGCTCGAGGCGGGCGAGAACGTCGAGGTCGTCGTGCCGACCGCGCAGACGGGGCCGAGCCCCGTGTTCGGTCCGTTGGCGTGCATGGTCTTCTTCGCCGTGCGCGTCTATGCGCCCGTGCTCACCGGTCGGCGGCTGCTGCTCCTGCGATGCTCCAAGTGGACGGGCCGGCCGAAGACGATCGACGCCGCGTACCCGCGCGGCGAGGTGCGGGTCGAGCGGTACGCGCCCGGCTCGCTGTGGGGCAAGCTGACGCTCTCGCTGCCCGGGTCGACGCTCGACCTCAACGTGCACCGCATGGTCCGCACCGACACGGACTCGCTGACGGCCGCGTTGGGGCGCGCGACGTCGGCCGCGTAGCCTTCTCTCTCGCCTCGAACCCCGGTTCTCCCAGGAGCGCGTGATGCCCGCGACGATCTACTACGACGACGATGCCGACGCCGGTCTCCTCAACGGACGGAAGGTCGCGGTCCTCGGCTACGGCTCGCAGGGCCACGCGCACGCGCTGAACCTGCGCGACTCGGGCGTCGACGTGCGCGTCGGTCTACGCGACGGGTCGTCGTCGTGGGCAAAGGCCGAGGCCGCGGGACTGCGCGTCTGCACGACGGCGGACGCGTGCCGCGAGGCGGACGTGATCATGGTGCTGCTCCCCGACACCGAGCAGGCGTCGGTGTACGAGCGCGACATCGCGCCGAACCTCCAAGAGCGCGACTCACTTGCCTTCGCCCACGGCTTCAACATCCACTTCGGGCAGATCCGCCCGCCGAAGGGCGTCGACGTGTGGATGATCGCGCCGAAGGGACCCGGCCATCTCGTGCGCCGGACGTTCGAGGACGGCGGTGGCGTTCCCGCGCTCGTCGCGGTGCACGCGGACGAGAGTGGCAAGGCGAAGCAGACGGCGCTCGCGTACGCGCGCGGCATCGGCGCGACGCGCGCCGGCGTGCTCGACACGACGTTCCAGGAGGAGACCGAGACGGACCTGTTCGGCGAGCAGGTCGTGCTGTGCGGCGGGCTCGTCGAGCTGATCAAGTCCAGCTTCGAGACGCTCGTGAACGCGGGCTACCAGCCGGAGTCGGCGTACTTCGAGACGCTGCACGAGGTGAAGCTGATCGTCGACCTCATCTACGAGGGCGGGATCGCGAACATGCGGTACTCGATCTCCGACACCGCCGAGTACGGCGACATGACGCGCGGGCCGCGCATCGTCACCGACGAGACACGCGCCGAGATGCGCCGCATCCTCGACGAGATCCAGACCGGCCGCTTCGCGAACGAGTGGATCCTCGAGAACCAGGCCGGCCGCCCGGTGTTCAACGCGTTGCGCCGCAAGGCGGCCGAGCACCCGATCGAGGAGGTCGGCGACCGGCTGCGGTCGATGATGCCGTGGATCGGCGCGGGCAAGGCCCGCCCCCAGGACGTCAGCGGCGGGTAGTTCGGCGTTCATGCGTCGCTTGGCGTTGCTCTGCGACGACGAACGACGCATGAACGAGGTGGTGGGGCGGTTGGCGGCCGCGGGGTGTGTCGCGGCGGTGGAGGAGGCGGGCGAGCTCCTCGCGCACGCGCCCGACGAGCGCACGCTCGACGCGTGGGTGTGCCGACGGGAGCACGGCGAGCCGCTCGCGTGGATCACGGGACGGATGCGGTTCTGCGGTCGCGAGGTGCGCGTCGCTCCCGGCGTGTACGTCCCGCGTGTGCAGACCGAGGAGCTGGCGAGGCGCGCGGTGACCGCGACGCCCCGCGGCGGTCGGGTGGCCGACCTCTGCACCGGGAGCGGCGCGATCGCCGCGCACATCCGGGATCGCGTGAGCCGCGCGCATGTCGTCGGCGTGGACGTGGACGTGCGCGCGGCGAGGTGCGCGCACGTCAACGGGGTCCCGGTGGTCGTGGCCGACGTCGAGGACGTCCCGTTGCGTGGGCAGGCGTTCGACATCGTGACGGCGGTGCCACCGTACGTGCCCACCGGCGCGACCCGTCTCCTCGCTGCGGACGTGCGCCGCCATGAGCCGAGGGCCGCGGTGGACGGCGGTGTCGACGGGCTCGACGTCGCCCGCCGGGTGGTCGCCACCGCGGCACGCCTGCTACGTCCGGGCGGAACGCTGCTCGTCGAGATCGGCGGCGACCAGGACGTCGCGGTCACCGCGACGCTCGCGCACGCGCAGTTCGGGGCGGTCGAGACCTGGTGCGACGACGAGGGCGAGCTGCGCGGGATCGCGGCCGTCGCTCGTGGCGCGTGACGCTCGGGGAAGACTCGGACCGTGGCCGTCGGTGGGTTCGTGCTCCTCGGCGCCGGGGTGGCCGGCGCGATCACGCGGCCGTGGCGCGTCCCGACGTGGCTCGCCCCGCTCGTCGCCGTGTTGGTCGCGCTCGTCGTCGGGATCGTCGACCTGCACGGCGCGCGGCGCTCGCTCGACCCACTCGTCGAACCGCTCGCGTTCCTGCTGCTCGCGGTCCCGCTCGCCGCGCTGCTCGACCGCGTGGGCTTCTTCGAGAGCGTCGCCGCGATCGCGGCGAGCCGCCGGCACGTGGTCGGCGGCATGTGGCTGCTCGGGATCGTGACCGTCGCGGTGCTGAACCTCGACGCCGCCGTCGTGCTGTTGACGCCGCTCGCGATCCGCACGGCACGTCGGAGCGGGCTCGATCCCGTCGTCCTCGCGCTGCAACCCGTCCTGCTC
Organism: Acidimicrobiia bacterium; assembly: GCA_035651955.1. Classification (NCBI taxonomy): domain Bacteria; kingdom Bacillati; phylum Actinomycetota; class Acidimicrobiia; species Acidimicrobiia bacterium. The sequence continues at coordinate 8,051 of DASRES010000035.1, read as the reverse complement.
GCGTGCCTCGCGTCGTCGTTCCTTCCGGTGTCGAACCTCACGAACCTGATCGTCGCGGGGCACGGGCGGTTCGGTGCCGGTGACTTCGCCGCGCATCTCGGGCTGCCGAGCGTGGTCGCGCTCGTGGTCGCCTGGTGGTGCTACCGCCACGCGTACGGGGCCTCGGGCGTGGCGCCGAGCGTCGACGCGAGTGCCGGTGCGGTCGCCGATCCGGCCGCGCTCGTCACGGGTGGCATCGTCGTCGCGTTCCTGCTCGTCGGGTTCGTCGTCGGGCCGCCGCTCGGCGTGCAGCCGTGGATGGTCGTCGCGGTCGCGGACGTCGCGTTGCTCGTGCGCTGCCGTTACGTGCCCGTCGACGCGGTGCCGTGGGGGACCGCGCTCGTGGCGGCCGCGCTCGCGGTGTTGGCCGGCGCGGCCGTCGCCCACGTCTCGTTCGACGGCTTGCTGCGCGGCTCGGGCCCGCTCGCGACGGCGCGGGTGACGGGCGTTGCCGCGCTCGGCGCGAACGTGGTCGACAACCTCCCGGCGCTGCTCGTCGGCCTCGCCCGCCTCCCGCGCGGCAGCGCGCTGGTCTGGCCGCTGCTGCTCGGCGTGAACGCGGGGCCGACGTTGCTCGTGACGGGTTCGCTGGCGAGCCTGCTCTGGCTCGACGCCGTACGGCGCGGCGGCCTCGCGCTCGGCGCGTGGGACTACGCGCGCCTCGGCGTGCGCGTCGGGCTGCCCGCGTTGGTCGCCGCGACGATCGTGCTGTCGGCGGGCGCCGAAGGGGCGCCCTGGTCGGTGCTCGCGGCGGCCGGCGTGCTCGCGGTCGCGGGCGCGGTCGTCGTGTGGGCGCGCCGGTCACCCGGTTGGCAGGAAGGGCACCAGTAGGTCGTGCGGGCCTGCTCACCCTGCCGGCGCGAGCGGATCGTCGTCCCGCAGCGAGGACATCGCCGGCCGCGACGGCCGTAGACCGCGAGGCCGCCGGCGTACGTCTGACGGCGCGCGGTCGCGAGGTTCGTCCGCAGCAGGCGGGCGGCGGTGTCGAACAGCGCGCGCCGTGTCACCTCGTCGAGCGACGACAGCGGCGCGTTGGGATCGACGCCGCACACGAAGCACACCTCGCTCTTGTAGACGTTCCCGATCCCCGCCGCGACGCGCTGGTCGAGCAGCGCGACGCCGATCTCGGTGCGTGGATCGAGTGTTGCGAGGCGCACCATTGCGGCATCGACGTCGGCATCGGGCGCGCACAGGTCGGGACCGAGGTCGTCGACCGCGCGCACCGGTGCGCCGGCGCGCGCCGTCTCGACGACGGGCGCGGCGAAGCACACGGCAGTCGTGCCGCCCTCGACGTCGATCACGACACGCGCCTGCGTCCCGGGCCGTCGCCAGCGCTCACCCGTCCGGTAGACGTGCCACGAGCCGTGCATGCCGAGGTGCGTGTGCAGCACGACGCCACCGATCGTGACGAGCAGGTGCTTGCCTCGTGCCTCGACGGCGTCGACGGTCGCGCCGCGAGCGGGTCGTTCGACGCGCGCCGCGCCGCGGCCGCGTACCTCGAAGCGTGTCACGCGACGGCCTGCGAGCGCGGCCCGCAGGTTGCTCGCGACGCGATGGATCGTGTCGCCCTCGGGCATGCGATCGAGGGTACCCCCGGAGATTCTGTGAAGCCTCAGACACACGTCGTGTGCATGACGCTTCACAGAACGTCGTCGCGGCGGGTCACGCGATGCGGCGGTTCCAGCGGCCGGCGGCGAACTCGGTGAGCGCGGACGCCGGCTGCGGGCGCGCGAACAGGTAGCCCTGCACGAGGTCGCAGCCGAGCTCGGCGAGCCGTTCGAACTGGGCCTCGGTCTCGATGCCCTCCGCCGCGACCACGAGCCCGAGCGCGTGCGCGAGGTCGATCGTCGCGGCGACGATCGCGTCGTCCGTCTCGTCCTCGCCGACGCCGTCGACGAACGACCGGTCGATCTTCAGCTCGTCGAACGAGAAGCGCTTCAGGTACGCGAGCGACGAGTACCCGGTGCCGAAGTCGTCGATCGCGAGGCGGAGGCCGAGGTCCTTCAGCGCGCGCACGGCGTCGGCCGTCGACTCGAGGTCGTCGAGCAGCACGCTCTCCGTGATCTCGAGGCACACCGTCTGCGGGTCGGTGCCCCGTTCCCGCAGGATCGCGGCGATCCGGGCGGGGAGATCGGGACGGGCGAGCTGCCGCGCGGAGAGGTTCACCGACACGGTGCGCGGGCGGCCGAGCGACGTCGGCCCGCGCCAGGCTGCCGTCTGCGCGCACGCCTGGTCCAGCACCCACGCACCGATCGGGACGATGAGCCCGGTCTCCTCGGCGACGTCGATGAACTCGTTCGGCCCGACGATCCCGCGCACGGGGTGCTGCCACCGGACCAACGCCTCGACCGCGACGGTCTCGCGCGTCGCGATGTCGATCTGCGGCTGGTACCAGACGCGCAGCTCGTCGTGGTCGATGGCGCGCCTGAGCGCGCGCTCGGTCAGCAACCGGACGACCGCGCTCGTGTGCATCGCCTCGTCGAACAGCTCGTGACGGGCGCCGCCCTTCGCCTTCGCGCGGTAGAGCGCGGCGTCGGCGTCGCGCAGGAGACCGTCGGCCCGGTCGGACGTGCTGCGGGAGATCGCGATGCCGACGCTCGCCGTCACGACGACGTCGCCACGCGCGATCGACACGGGCTCGGCGACCGCGTGCGCGAGACGCTCCGCGATCGCCTCCGCACCTTCGTCGTCGCCGGCGTCCTCGCACACGATGACGAACTCGTCGCCGCCGAGACGCCCCACGGTGTCACCGGGCCGGACGGTCTCGACGAGCCGGTTCGCGACCGCGACGAGCAGCTCGTCGCCCGCGTCGTGACCGAAGCTGTCGTTGATCACCGTGAAGCGGTCGAGGTCGAGGACCAGCACCGCGGTCGTGGACCGGCGGCGGTCGAGGCGTAGCAGCACCTGGGTGAGACGGTCGACCACGAGCGTGCGGTTCGGCAGCTCGGTGAGCGGGTCGTGCAGCGCGAGGAACCCGAGCCGGTCGGCCGCGTCCGCGCGGTCGAACGCGATCGCGGCGAGGTGCGTCGCCCGGCCGACGACCGCGCGCTCGGAGTCGGCCGGCGTGTGCGGCTCGCGGTGGTACACCGAGAACATCCCGAGCACGCGGGTGCCGTCGGGCGAACGGATCGGCAACGCCCAGTACGCGCGCAGGCCGTTCTCGAGCGCGGCGCGCCGATGCGCGCTCTCCCACCCGTCCGTCACGGCGAGGTCCTCGGTGACCATCAGGCCGTCGCCGTTCCCGAGGAACTGGTCGACGGGGACACGGACGTCGCGCACGGCGTCGAGATACGCGCCGGGAAGGTTCGGGGCAACGACGCGGCCGAGCGCCCCGTCGGGCGCGACGAGACGGACGGAGCAGACCGCGCCCGACAGCAGCGGCTCCACGATCGCGACGAGCGCCTGCAACGTGTCGTCGAGCGGGGCGCCGCGGGCCATCATCTCCAGGAGGCGCGTCTCCGCATGCCGAAGCGCGTCGATCTGCGTGCGCTCCGTGACGTCACGCACGTTCACCACGACGCCGTGCACGTCGACGTCGTCGACGTGACCCGTCACCGAGCCCTCGAAGTGGCGGTACGTGCCGTTCGCGTGCCGGCCGCGCGCGCTGACGACGTACGCGCGCCCGGGGTGCGACGCGGCTGCCGCGAGCGTGGCGGTCAGCAGCGGGAGGTCGTCCGGGTGGAGGAGGTCACCGACGTCGGTACCGACGAGCTGCGCGGCCGGGATGCCGAGGGTGTCCTCGATCGCGGGGCTCACGTACGTGACCGTCCCGTCGGGATCGAGCACGACGATCACGTCGGCCGCGTGCTGGACGAGTGAGCGGAAGCGTCGCTCGCTCTGACGAAGCGCGCGCGACGCGCGGTCCGCGTCGCCCGCGAGGCTCGCGAGCCGCCACACGACCACGGCGACGACCACGGTCATCGACACCGCGATCACGACCGGTGAGACGTCGGAGCCGCCGGCCGATCCCACGAGGACGAGCACCGGCGCGACGAACAGCGCGGATCCGATGAGCGCGACCCGCGCGCGATCGAAGCGCGCGTCGTCGGCTCCTGCGTGCCGCCCGACGTCGGCCATCGACGGGTGGAGCGCGGCGACGCCGACGAGCACGTAGCCGATCGTCCAGAGGGAGTCGTACCAGTTCGTCCCCGACCCGCCGCCCGAACGCAGGGCCGTCAGGTAGCAGACGTCGGCCACGAGCGTCGCGCCCATCCCGCCGAGCACGAGCCAGAGGCTGGTGTCCCGGAAGCGGGCTGTGCACAGGACGCTGGCGACCGCGCCGATGAGCGCGACGTCGAGCATCGGGTAGGCGACGGACGCGGCGCGGTCGAGGATCGGGCCGTGCAGGTGGTGGATCGTCGGCCCGATCCAGAGCTGCCAGCACGGGACGAGCGCGGTCGCCGCGACGACGATGCCGTCCGCGATGGTGCGCCCGCGGCGCGCGGGCGTCCGGGCCCGGCCGAGCAGCAGGACTGCCGCGACGAGGAACGGGTAGCCGACCAGGTAGAGGACCGACGCCGCGGTGTTCTCGGGGCCGGGGATGCCGAGCTTCAGCCCGGCGACGTCCCAGACGAGGTCACCGGCGACGAGCAGGCCGGTACCCACACCGAGCAGCCGCCACGCCGCGGCACACGCGGGACGGTTGCGCTGGATGCCGAGGAAGACGGCCGCGACGGCCGCGATGCCGAGCGCGTCGATCAGCGGGGGCATCCAGGCCCCCGGGAGCACCTGGTCCGCAGCCACCACGAGCAGGCTGACCGCCAGGAAGATCCACGGCGACGGCGCGCGACGAGACAACACCAGGTCCTCATCGGCCGCGACGCCCCGTCATGAAGGGCTCAGGCGAGCCACGTCGCCCCAAGATGCGGCACTCACTGACGCATTGCGTCCGTCAGTGCCGCATCTTCGGGGTCAGGCCCGGAGGACGAGGCCCCGGTAGCCGTCACGGAACCCGGCCTGGCGCAGCGGATCGGCGGCCGGGGACTCGCGTACGGCCGTGCCGTCGACGCGCTGGATCTCGAGCTGCCGGAGCCGGCCGTCCTTCACGAGCCGGGCGAGGGCGTCGACCCACGTCGCGGGTTCCGTCGATCCGGCGCCCATCGTCGTCACCGACCGGCCGCTCCGATCGAGGTGCGCGATCGGCGCGCCGGCGCGGAGCACGACGAACGCGCCGGCGCTGCGCGTCGGCCTCGTCGCGCCCTCGACGACGTCGGGCCAGGCGAGGGCCGCGCCGTAGGGCTGCGCGGGATCGGTCGCCGCGAGCACGACGGTCTCGGCCGCGGGGCGGTGCTCGTCGTCGGGTGCGAACGGGTCGAACGGATCGGCCTCGAACGTGTCGGGGTCGAGCGGCTCCGGCGCACGCGGCTCGTCGCGCAGCGCGCGGAGACGGTCCACCGCGCCCGGCAGCGCGAACTGGGCGGCGCCGAGCCCGGCGACGAAGTACCCGCGCCGGATGCGGCCGCCCTCCTCGAGCGCGCGCAGCACCGGGTACACGGCCGCGAACCCACCCGGCACGCCCTCGGCGCGGACGCCCTCGCGCGTGAGCACGCCGTGCCGTTCGAGGAGCTGGAGCGCGACCGCGTGGACGCGCTCGGTCGGCGACGGCTCGTTCGCCGTGCCGGGCGCGGCGCGCAGCGGTGCGACGAGCGACCAGCGCCCCGCGCCGGCCGGCGGTCCGATGCGCATCAGGCGTCCCGGTCGCGGGCGTGCGGCCGACGTGCGCGGCTTGCGGCCGAGCACGGCCCGGAGTGCGGCGAACCCGTCGTTCGTGATCTCGCCGGCCCACGCGAGGTCCCACAACGCGGCCAGGACGACGCGTTCGTCGGTGACCTCGGTCGCGTTGCCGACGGCGGCCACGATGTCGAGCCAGAACGACGCACCCGCGCGACCGAGCTGGGCGCGGATCGCGTCGTGCACGGGACCGTCGGGCGGCTCGGTTGCTGGCTGCGGCAACAGGAGCGCCGCACGGTCGCGGAACGCGAGCACGACGCGGCCGTCGTCGGCGCCGATCGCACCGGCGCCCGCCCAGACGATCTCGCCGGCGGCCACGAGCTCGTCGAGCATCGACGGCCGGTAGCCCTCGACGCGCGCCGCGAGCACGTCGGCCTCGAGCGACGACGCCGGGATCGGCGCACCCTGGACGACGCCGATCGCGTCGACGAGCGCATCCACACCGTGACGGCGCGCGCCGACGCCCTGCCACCGCGGGAGGAAGCGCGCGAGCACCTCGGCGTCGACGGGCTCGATCTCCTTGCGGAGCGCGGCGAGCGACCGCCGCCGGAGCCGGCGGAGCACGCCGACGTCGCACCACTCCCGCTCCATCCCGCCGGGACGGAACTCCCCCTCGACGACCCGCCCGTCGCGCGCGAGCTCGGCCAACGTGTCGCGCACTCGCGTCACGTCGATGCCGAACCGCGCGGCCGCGTCGCTCGTCGTGAACGGCGCGTGCGTGCGGGCGTACCGGCCGAGCAGCGACCGCAGCGGGTGCGGCTGCGGGTCGGTGAACGCGACCGGTAGCCCCGGCGGTACGGCCGCGCCGAGCGCGTCGCGATAGCGCGCCGCGTCCTCGGCCGCCGCGATGCGCTCCTCGCCGGCGACGTGGACCCGGATCGCGCGTCGTTGCGCGAGGAGCGTGTCGATCCACGCGCTCGGGTCGCCCGTGCTCCGTGCGTCGAGGTCGACGACGCTCAGGTCGCCCAGCTCGCGCAGGACGTCGTGCAGCTCGTCGGCGTCGCGCGCGCGGCGACCGTCGGTGAGTCGTTGCAGCTCGAGCTCGAGGTCGGCGAGCGCCTCGGGGTCGATGAGCTCCCGCAGCTCGTCGGCGCCGAGGAGGTCCCGCAGGAGGTCACGGTCGAGCGCGAGTGCCGCGGCGCGCCGTTCGGCGAGCGGCGCGTCACCCTCGTACATGTACGCGGCGATCCACCCGAACAGCAGGGATTGCGCGAACGGCGACGCCTGGCGCGTCTCGACGGGAACGACGCGGACCCGTCGCGACCGCACGTCGCTCAGGACCTCGCGCAGCGCGGGAAGGTCGAAGACGTCGCGCAGGCATTCGCGCGTCGTCTCCAGCAGGATCGGGAACGACGGGTGGCGCGACGCGACCTCCAGCAGCCCCGCGGCGCGCTGGCGCTGCTGCCACAGCGGGGTCCGCCGGTCGGGACGGCGACGGGGCAGCAGCAGCGCGCGGCCCGCGGCTTCCCGGAAGCGCGACGCGAACAGCGCGGTCCCGGGCAGGCGGGCGACGACGAGCTCCTCCACGTCCTCGGGGTCGATCGTGAGCGCGTCGAGCGGGATCGACTCGACGGCCTCGGGGAGCCGGACGACGATGCCGTCGTCGCTCCACAGCACCTGCACGTCGACACCGAGCCGCTCCGTCAGGCGCGTCTCCAGCGCGAGCGCCCACGGCGCGTGCACACGCGATCCGAACGGCGTGAGGACGCACATGCGCCAGTCGCCGATCTCGTCGGGGAAGCGCTCGACGACGATCGTCCGGTCGTCGGGTACGACGCCCGTCGCCGCGCCCTGCTCGGCGAGGTATCCGACGAGGTTGCCCGCGGCCCACTCGTCGAGGCCGAACTCGTCGCGCAGGCGCGCCGTCGCGCGCGGCTCGGGCATGTCGCGCAGCTCGCGCACGACCGCGCCGAGGGCGCGGCCGAGCTCGAGCGGTCGGCCGGGCCGGTCGCCGTGCCAGAACGGCATCTTGCCCGGCTCTCCCGGCGCGGGGAGCACGACGACGCGGTCGTGGGTGATCTGGTCGATGCGCCACGTCGACGCGCCGAGCGTGAACGTCTCGCCCGGACGGCTCTCGTAGACCATCTCCTCGTCGAGCTCGCCGACGCGTGTCCCGTCGGGGAGGAACACGCCGAACAGGCCACGGTCGGGGATCGTCCCCGCGTTCGTCACCGCGATGCGCTGCGCACCCTCGCGGCCGCGCACGCGACCCTGGACGCGGTCCCACACGACGCGCGGCCGGAGCTCCGCGAACTCGTCGGACGGGTAGCGGCCGGCGAGCA
>DASRES010000034.1 GCA_035651955.1 Acidimicrobiia bacterium | reverse complement strand
TTCGAGCGACGCGTCCGGGACGAACACGTGTCTCGGGACCGTCCGGAACGCGCGCACCACTGCGGGTGATCGTGCCGCGCCCATCCGTTCGAGCGTCTCGACCATTCGGTCACGCAGGACCCGCGCCGGCACCGCGCCGCGATCAGTCGACCGGGAGCGAGAGCGTCGCCGACCCCGTGAGGTGGTCGCCGAGATCGGTGGCCGCGCGCAGGTCGATGTCCACGAGCCCGTCGTCACCCTCGCGGCGCGTCGCCGTCACCGTTCCGGTGAACGTCAGCGTCGATCCGGGGAACACCGGTACACCGAGCCGGATGGCGAGACGGCGCACCATCGCGTCGGGCCCCGCCCAGTCCGTCAAGAAGCGGCTGCAGTACGCGTTGCTCGACAGGATGTTCATGAAGATGTCCGGCGCGCCCTGCGCGTTCGCGTAGTCGCGGTCGTGGTGGACGGGCATGAAGTCGCGTGTCGCGAGCGCGCCCGCGACGATCACCGTCGCGGTCGCCTCGACCGCGAGGGGCGTGAGCTCGTCCCCGGGCTGCACGTCGCGCCAGCGAACCGTGGTGTCCGTGCGGGTCATCCCGCCTCACCCCCGGGCTTGAACTTGAGGATCCGGAACCGCTGCCGCCCGACGACCGCGCCGTCCTGGTCGCGGTAGGTGGTCACCCACGTGACGAAGTGACCTGGCCCGAGACGCGTGCTCTTCTCGTCGGAGATCGACTCGATCACGGTCGTCGCCGACACCGTCTCACCGACGTGGAGGTAGCGGTCGATCTCGAACTCGGAGTTCGACGCCAGCGTCCCGACGAAGCCCGCCTGGTCGAGGACCGCGAGCGCGCCACGCCCGCCGGACTCGACCGGCGAACCACCCCGTTCGCGGATGCCGGTGATGCGCGGCGTCGCCATCGTCCACGTCTGCAGCATCAGCGGCGGCGCGACGACGGCGCCGAAGCGCGACGCGCGCGCTCGCTCGGGATCCACGTACACGGGATTGGCGTCCTCGAACGCGGCAGCCCAGTGGCGGATCATCGGCTGGTTGACCGGATCGGGCGCGACCGACGGCGCACCCGACCCAACCGGCTTCCCGACGAACTGCTCGAGCTCCTCGCGCAACGTCATCGCAACATGCTCTCCACGGCGTGCGTGCTGCCGCCGTCGACCAGGAGGTCGACGCCGCTGACGAACGACGCGGCGTCGGATGTCAGGAACTCGACCGCCGACGCGATCTCGTCGGCCGTGCCGATCCTGCGCAGCGGCGTGTTCTCGATGATCGTGCGCATGAACGGTTGCGCGTCCAGCTCCTGGCGTCCCATCCCGGTGTCGATGATCCCGGGCGAGAGCGACACGACACGCGCGCCGCGCGCTCCCCACGCGGGTGCACACGCGACGACGAGGTCCACCACCTGGCGCTTGGCCCAGCCGTACGCGATGCCGGGATCGGCGATGACGTCGGGCGCGGCCGCGGTGAGCTTCGCGATCACGTCGGGCTGGAGCAGCGCGCCGGGGAGCGCACCGAGGCCGGCGTCGAACGGGGGGACGAGATAGGCGCTCTGTGACGCGATGCACACCGCCGCGGTCTGCGCCGTCGCGTGCACGAGGAAGGCGTCGAGCAGGTACGCCGTACCGAGGAGGTCGACGCGCACGATCGTGGCGGGGTCGTCCATCGTCGGCGAGACGCCCGCCGTGTGCGCGATCGCGCCGATCGGACCGATGCGGGCGGCCGTGTCGGCGAGGTCGCGCACCGCGCCGCGGTCGGCCACGTCGGTCGCGACGGTATGGACGTCGCACCCGCCGGCTCGGAGATCGCCGGCGAGCGCGTCGAGCGCGGCCTCGTTGCGATCGCTCACGACGAGTGGGCCGCGCGACGCGAGCCGGCGCGCGCAGGCGGAACCCATGCCGCCGGCCGCTCCGGTGACGACCGAGACCGTGCCGGTCATGAATCAGCCTTCCTGCGCGGTGCCGCGTAGCGCTCCATGTACGCACGCACCTCGTCGGTCTTCCCGGCCAGATCCTGGTTGCGGTTCTCGAGCGCGATCGCGGCGGCCATGCTGTTCGTGTCGAGGTTGTGCCACATGACCTCCTTGGTGTTGCGCAGACCGAAGGTCGTGTAGCCCGCGACCGTCGTCGCGATCGCGATCGCCTCGTCTGCCAGCGCGTCGTCCGCAACGACGCGCGACACGATCCCCATCCGCTCGGCCTCGTCGGCCTCCACCGTGCGGCCGGTCACGATCATGTCGAACGCCCGCGACGCGCCGATGAGACGCGGCAGCAGGTAGCTCACGCCCGCGTCGGTGCCCGTGAGCCCCGTCCGGATGAACGCGGAGCAGAAGCGCGCCGACTCGCTCGCGATGCGGAGGTCGCACGCGAGCGACAGCGTGAGCCCGCCGCCGAACGCCGGCCCGTTCACGGCCGCCAGCACGATCTGCGGTGTCGCGCGGATGTGCTGCATGAGGTTCGCGATGAAGCTCTGACCCGTCTGGCCGGCCGCGAAGTGGCGGTGACCGCCGGGGTCGGGGACCGCACCCCAGTCCTTGAGGTCCAGCCCGGCGCAGAACGCGCGGCCGGCGCCGGTGAGGATCGCGACCTTGCAGCCGTCGTCGGCCGCGACCGTGTCGAGCGCGTCGTGCAGCTCGCCGACGAGACCGAAGTCGATGGCGTTCAGCCGGTCCGGCCGGTTCAGCCGGATGGTCGTGACGTGTTCGGCGGCCGGTTCCAGCTCGACGGACGGCACGGCGCTCCCCTCGCTGTCGTCTCGCGTCGACGAAACGTTGTCACACGCGTGTCGCGGGATGTCGGGGGCGCGTCAGTTGCGGAACTGTGGGAGACGAGCGGTCTCTGGTCCCGCCGATGTCCCAGAGGTCGAGGCCGGCGTCGGGAGCTCACCGTCGAGAAGGTTGTGCAACAGCGTCGTGGCCGGCATCGGGCGCGCGAACCAGTAGCCCTGCGCCCGCCGGCAACCGAGCGCCCACAGCTCGTCGCGTTGCTCGGGCGACTCGACGCCTTCGGCGACGACGTCGAGACCGAGCGTGTGGCCGAGGTGGATCATGACGCGCGTCGGCACCCCGTGGAAGGTCGTCGACGAACGACTTGTCGATCTTCAAAACGTCCACGGGCAGGTTCCGCAGGTAGCTGAGCGACGAGTGCCCGACGCCGAAGTCGTCGACCGCGACGCGCACGCCGATGCGACGCATCCTTCGATCCGCGTGGAGCACGCGACGAGCAGCTCGTCGCCGGCCGGTTGCCCGAGTGGGTCGCTGGCCGCCAACACGAATGCGCCGTGGATGAGCGCCCAGAGCCCCGGGTTCGCCTGCGCGTCGCGGCGTTGTACACGAGGACGGGACGATGACGCCGACAGCAGTGCTCCGCGAGGTGAAGCCGATCGCGATGACGAAGGGAGCCAGTCCTGGTACAGCGCGATGGCGGCGATGACCACGAAGAAGTCGAAGTGCATCTCGATCAGGCCGCCCGAGAAGTGCACCAGGACCGCCGAGCACGCCACGAGCCCGAGGGAGCTACGTCGTCGAATCGGCCGGTTTGCGGCGATCTTGATATGAGCGCCGCACGACGCCGTGGTAACCAGACGCCATGCTCACGCCCTTCGACGACTACCCGATCCACCAGACGCCGGCGCCGATCGCGCAGCCGGTCTCGGGGGACCCGAACCACTACGACCGGTACTGGTTCAACGGCTTCGACCGCGACGGCGCGTTCTTCCTCGGCGGCGCGATGGGTCACTACCCGAACCGCGGCGTCGTCGACGCGGCGTTCGCCGTCGTGCACGACGGTGTGGAGCACTCCGTGTTCGCGTCGGGCCGCATGCCGGCCGACCGCGCGACGGAGATCGGGCCGTTGCGCATCGAGGTCGTCGAGCCGCTGCGCGCGCTGCGCTACGTCGTGCGCGACAACGAGCACGGCATCACGGCCGACGTCACGTTCCGGGCCCGGACCGAGGCGATCGAGGAGCCCCGCCAGCACATCGTCCGCAACAACGTCCCGATGATGGACTACACGCGCCTCACGCAGTGGGGGACGTGGGAGGGCTCGATCACCTTGCCGACCGGGGTGACGCTCGACCTCGACCCGTCACGCACCTACGCGACGCGCGACCGCTCGTGGGGTGTGCGCGGCGTCGGCCAGCAGGTGGCGACGAACTTCGAGCCCGGCGAGATGCAGGTCTTCTGGCTGTGGGCGCCGCTGCACTTCGACGACTGCTGCACGCACCTCGCGCTGTTCGAGCGGGGCGACGGCGAGCGGTGGTTGGAGCAGGCGCTCGTCGTCCCGCTGCTGCCCGACACGTCCCAGCCCGAGCACCTGGCTCGCAGCGACGTGACGGTGCAGTGGATGCCGGGTCGACGCGAGATGGCCACCGCGACGATCACGCTCAACCGGAAGGACGGCACGGCGCTGCCGCCGATCACGTTCGACAAGCTGTTCACATTCCGCATGCGCGGCATCGGCTACATGCACCCGCGGTTCTCGCACGGCTCGAACCACGGCGCGCTCGAGGTCGCGGGTGAGTCGATCGCCCTCGACGACTTCGCCCCGCTCGACCCGTCGTCGATCCACGTCCAGACGCTGTGCAAGGTGCGGATGGGGGACAAGGAGGGCGTCGGCGTGCTCGAGCAGCTCGCGTTCGGCCCGCACGAACCGAGCGGGCTCACCGGCCTCGTCGACGGGTACGCGCCAGACGGGCAGTAACGATGTTACGGGCGGCTACCGTTCGACGGTGCCTCGCGAGCAGCGCCCGACCTCCACGTCCGGGAAGGCCCACGCGACCCGCGCCGCGCTGATCGACGCCGCCGCCGACGCGTTCGTCGAGACTGGCTACGGCGCGATGTCCGTGCGTGACCTCGCACGCCGGTTGCACATGACGACGGGCGCGATCTACGGCCACTTCCGGGGCAAGGCCAACCTGCTCGGTGAGGCCGTGCGCATGCGGATCGAGCGCGATCTCGAGGGCGAGGACGGTCCGAAGTACCCCGAGACGCACCTCGCCGAGTATCTCGCGCACAACTTCCGCGACTACCGGCGCCGTCGAGCGCTGCGCGCGCTCCTCGTGGAGGGCGCCGCGGCGGCACGCATCGACGAGGACGTGCGCGCGCTCCTGCACGGCGTCGTGGCCGAGAGGCAGGCCGGGTGGCTGAAGCAATACCGCGACCTGTGGGTCGCCGACGGGTTGGACCCCGAGGTCGATCCGGCCGCGGTGCTCGCGCTCGTCTTCGCCGCGGAGCTGGGCATCGGCGTGCTCGAGGCGCTCGACGTGCGTCTGCCGAAGCCCGCGGTGCTCGCCGACACGGTGCAGCGTCTGATCGGCTCACTACGGCCGAATGGGCGGCGCCGGCGCTCCTGAAGCACGGGGCCCGCTGGCGCGGTCGCGATCACGGCACTACTCTCATAACGCTGTTACATCAGATTCCGTGGTGACGGGAGTCGCATGCCTGCGCCAAGCGTCTTCGACCTGACCCGCAAGGTCGCGATCGTCACCGGGTCGACGAAGGGCATCGGGCGTGCGATGGCGGCCGGTCTCGCGGCTGCCGGCGCGTCGGTCGTGGTCTCCAGCCGCAAGCAGGACCTGTGCGAGGTCGTCGCGAAGGAGATCGCGAGCGAGACGGGCGCCGCGACGCTCGGGCTCGCGTGTCACGTCGGCGAGTGGGACGCGATCCCGCCGTTCGTCGACGCGGTGCGCGATCACTTCGGACGCATCGACGTGCTCGTGAACAACGCGGGGATCAACCCCGCGCGGATCGGGATCGCGGACATGCCGCTGGACTACTGGCGCAAGCTCTTCTCGGTGAACCTCGAGGGTCCGCTGCGGATGAGCCAGTGCGTCGCGCCGATCATGCGTGACCAGGGCGGCGGGAGCATCGTCAACATCGCGACGATGGCCGCCTACTCCGGTGGTGCCTCGATCTGCGCGTACGGCGCGTCGAAGGCCGCGCTCGTCAACCTGACGAAGAGCATGGCCCAGGAGTGGGCGGGCTGGAACGTACGCGTGAACGTGCTGTCACCGGGGCCGTTCGCGAGCGAGATGATGGAGGGCGGGGAGCGCACCGCGCCCGGGTTCAAGGACATGGTCGCGAGCGGCACCCTGATGAAGCGCATCGCCGACCCGAGCGAGATCGTCGGCCCGGTCGTCTACCTCGCGAGCGACGCGTCGTCCTTCGTCACCGGCGACGACATCTCCGTCTCGGGAGGGATGCAGAAGTGAACGGACGCTTCGTGATCGACGTCGACAGCCACTTCGAGCCGACCGCCGACTGGCTCGACGAGTTCCCCGCGCTGAAGGCCAGGCTGCCGCAGCGGTTCCCGACCGACGACCCGCGCTTCGTGATGCGGTCGCCCGAGATGTTCGCCTACTTCGTCAGCGACGACCTGCTGCGTGGTGTGCCGCGCGAGAAGCGCATGCCGATCGACCGCCTCGTGACGGACGGGATGCGCGCGATCTACGCGGACGACCGCGGTCCCGAGGTCGGTTACCCGGGGTCCGATCAGCACCAGTACATGGTCGACACCGCTGCGCGCGTCCGCTGGCTGGACGCGCAGGGGATCGACGTGCAGAACGTGATCAGCGGTGTCGGGTACACGCTCGTGCGCGCGATCAGCGATCCGGTGCTCGGGATGGAGGCGCTCGAAGCGGTCAACACGTGGCTCAGCGACCGGGCGGCGGAGACGAACGGACGCCTGATGACCGCGGTGAACGTCAGGTTCGAGGATCTCCACTGGGCGGTCCGCGAGCTGACCCGCATGCGCGCGCGCGGAAGCCGGGTGTTCCTGATGCCGTCGGAGCCGACCGGTGACACGCCACCGAACCATCCCGACTACGACCGGCTGTGGTCGGCGGTCACCGACCTCGGGATGGTGCCGCTCGTGCACGTGGGGCTCAGTCCCGCGCGCTATCACCCGGCGTGGGCCAACACCGACGACCCGGCGCTCATCCGCGTGATCTCCGTGTTGCAGCCGTACCAGCAGGCGCTCGTGTTCCTGAACGCGATGGTCCTGGGCGGCGTGTTCGAGCGCCACCCGAAGCTGACCGTCGTCTTCGCCGAGCACGGGATCGACTGGATCACCCCGGCGACGTTCCGCATGGACGCGCTCGCGACACCGGGGCTGAGCCCGTTGCTGCTGGGCGAGTACCGGCTGCCGCTCACCCCGGCCGAGTACGTGCGCCGCAACGTGCGGGTCACGCCGCTGCCGGTCGCGCACGAGTCGCCCGTCGGCACGCTCGAGGTGCTGCCCGAGATCCCGGTCTTCTCGTCCGACTACCCGCACTTCGAGGGCAGTGGCGACCCGATGGGTCACTACGCGACGGCGCTCGCGTCGGTCCCCGAGGAGCAGCGGGAATCGTTCCTCGGCGCCAACATCGCCGCGTGCTTCTCCCGCATGGGCGACCCGCTCGCCGCGTGACGGAGCGGCGCGACATGGTCGATCTCGGCGCGGTGCAGCAGCTCGTGGCGAGCTGGTGGTTCGACTACGACCAGGGCAACTTCGACGCGTTCCCGCGCTACTTCACCGCGGACGCGCACTTCACGTGCCGGAGCGACTCCGGGCAGACCGCGTTCGAGGAGTTCGTCACGGCCGACGTACGCGGTCGCGACGACGTCGTCGCGTGGCAGGTCGAGCACCGCCGCAACAGCCCGTACCCGCTGCGCCACAACGGGACCAACGTGCACCTGAGCGCGTCTCGCGCGGGCGAGGCGGACTTCCGCTCGTACCTCGTCGTCACGCAGATCGTCGACGGCGCGGTGAGCAACCTCTCCACCGGCGTCTGCCTCGGTACGGCGCGCGAGGAGGACGGCGTGCTGCGGCTGGCCGAGCTGCGCGTCATCCTCGACTTCACGAGCTCGGAGGTCTTCGACGCGGCGACGCGCCGTCCGGTCGCGTGACAGCCTGACGGTGTGACCCGCTCCAGCCGACCCAACCTCTTGCTGTTCATGACGGACCAGCAACGCGCGGACTCGATCGGCGCGTTCGGCAGTCCCGTCGCGCGTACCCCGAACCTCGACGCGCTCGCCGCCCGCGGCATGCGCTTCACGCAGGCGTTCTCCCCGCACAGCGCGTGCGCGCAGAGCCGCATCGCGATGATGACGGGCTGGTATCCGCACGTCGCGGGTCACCGCACCCTCGACAACTTGCTCAAGCCGTGGGAGCCGAACGTCCTCGCAACGTTGCGCGCCGCGGGCTATCACGTCGCGTGGCCCGGCGTGCGGGGCGACACGTTCGCGCCTGGTGTGACCGCGTCGTCGACGGACTTCTTCGGCTACCTCGTGCAGCCCTCGCTCGACGCGTGGGCGGCCGCGCACCGTCCGGTGTTCGGACCTGACCATCCGATGCGCCATGCGCACTACACGGGTCGTCTCGATCCCGCGGGCCCGTCACCGGACGAAGCTGCCGTGCAGACCGCGATCGCGCTGCTCGAGCGGGGCCTCCCCGAGCCGTTCCTGCTCTTCGTGACGCTCTTCGCGCCGCATCCGCCCTTCGCCGTCGAGGAGCCGTGGTTCTCGCTGCACGACCGCGCCGACATGCCCGCACCCGGGCCGCGCGGGGCCGGCAAGCCGCGCTTCATGGACGCGCTGCGCGACGCGAGCGGTCTCGACCGCCTCACGCACGCGGACTGGGCCGAGATCGCCGCCACCTACTCCGGCATGGTGTCGCGGCTCGACGACCAGCTCGGCCGGCTGCTCGTCGCGCTCGACCGCGCGGGTGTCGCGGGACGGACGGTCACGTTCACCTACACCGACCACGGCGAATACCTCGGCGACTTCGGCCTCGTCGAGAAGTGGCCGTCGGGGCTCGACGACTGCCTCGTCCGCAACCCGCTCGTCGTCGCCGGACCGGGCGTGCGCGAGGGCATGGCGCACGACGGTCTCGTCGAGATGATCGATCTCGTCCCGACGCTGTCCGAGCTCGCCGACACGGACGTTGGCCACGCGCAGTTCGGGCGCAGCCTCGTGCCCGTGCTCGCGGGACGCGTCGACGGCGCGCGTCGTGATGCCGCGTTCAGCGAGGGCGGCTTCCGGGTCGACGAGGAGACGCAGAACGAGCTGCGCGCGGAGTACCCGTACGACGTGAAGACGACGCTGTTGCACGACCGGCCCGAGCTCGTGGCGCGGGCGATCGCGATCCGTACCGACGCGTGGACGTACGTCTACCGCTCAGGTGAGGACGAGGAGCTCTACGACCGGCGCGCCGATCCGGGCGAGACGCTGAACGTCGCGCGGGTTCCCGCGAACATCGCCGTCACCTGCGACCTGCGCGACCGCGTGCTGCGCTGGCTCGTCGACACGAGCGACGTGATCCCCGTCGCGCGTGACCCGCGCATGGACCCCGCGTTGCTCGACCAGCTCCTCGGCCGGTCACCCACGTAGCGATCTCAGCAGCGCGTTCATGTCTCCGACAGGGCCGAGGTGTCCGAGCTTGTCGGGGTTGACGACCGCGAGGACGGACTGGACGGCGCCGTCCGCGATGTGCAGGGACAGCACGCCGACGACGCGGCCGTCGGGGTCGCGTGCCACCGCGCCGGGCTCGCCGTTGACCGTCGCCGCGTGGAGCTGGATCCCGACCTCCTGCGCCTGGCGCGCGATGTTGCGGAGGAACCCCGCGACGCGACGGGCGCCGTACACCGGGCGCGGAGCGGCCGGAGCCTTGCCACCGCCGTCGCCGTACATCACCACGTCGTCCGCGAGCAGCCGCTCGAGCCCTTCGACGTCGCCCGCGGTGACGGCCGCGAAGAAGCGGTCCGCGAGCTCGTCGCGCCGCTTGCGGTCGGCCTCGAAGCGCGGCTTGGCCTCGGCGATGTGACGGCGCGCCCGCACGGCGAGCTGGCGCGTGTTGTCCTCGCTCTTGCCCGTCAGCTCTGCGACCTCGCCGTACGAGTAGTCGAACACGTCGTGGAGGAGGAACACGGCGCGCTCCACGGGCGAGAGCCGCTCGAGCAGCACGAGGAAGGCCATCGAGAGCGAGTCCGCCGCCTCCGCGTAGTCGGCCACGTCGGGCGCCTGCTCCGTCAGGAGCGGCTCGGGGAGCCACGTGCCGGTGTAGCTCTCGCGTCGCACGCGCGCCGAGCGCAGGTGGTCGATGCCGAGCCTGGTGGTGATCTGCGCGAGGTACGCCTTCGGGTTGTCGATCCGCTGCTGCTCGGCCACGCGGTGGAACCGCAGGAAGGCGTCCTGCACGACGTCCTCCGCGTCGCTCGCGCTCCCGAGCATCCGGTAGGCGATCGAGAACATCAGCGGCCGGTACTGCTCGTACTGCTCGTCGTACTGCTCGTCCACGTCGTCCATCACCCGTACGACGGTATTGCCGCGTGCGCTGTGACACGCGGCCGCGTCACGCACGCGGTCGCCGTCTCGTCTCAGGGGCCGGACACCGACGAGAGGAGGCGCGATGAGGATCTTCCTTGCGGGCGGATCGGGCGCGATCGGCAAGCGGCTGGTGCCGCTGCTCGTCGCCCACGGTCACGACGTCGTGGCCACGACGACGACGGACACGAAGCTGCCGGCGCTGCGCGCCGCGGGTGCGGAGCCCGTCCTGCTCGACGTGTTGGACCGCGACGCCGTGATGGATGCGGTCGTGCGTGCCGCGCCCGACGCCGTCGTGCACGAGGCCACCGCGCTGGCGGACATGGGCCAGAGCTTCCGCAAGATGGACGAGATGTTCGCGGGGACCAACCGGCTCCGCACGGAGGGCACGGACCACCTGCTCGAAGCGGCGCGGGCGGCGGGCGCCGAGCGGTTCGTCGCGCAGAGCTACGCCGGGTGGCCGTACCAGCGGACCGGGCCGATGGTGAAGAGCGAGGACGACCCGCTCGACCCGGATCCCCTGCCTGCCGCGAGGCGCGTCATCGAGGCGATCAAGCACCTCGAGTCCACGGTCACCGGCGCGGACGGGATCGAGGGCATCGTGCTGCGCTACGGCGGGTTCTACGGGCCGGGCACGTCGATGGCCGAGGGCGGCGTGCACCTGGACGCGGTCCGCAAGCGGCGCTTCCCGATCGTGGGCGACGGCACCGGCGTGTGGTCGTTCGTGCACATCGACGACGCGGCCGCGGCGACGCTCGCCGCGATCGAGCACGGCCGCCGCGGCATCTACAACATCGTGGACGACGACCCGGCCCCGGTCCGCGAGTGGCTGCCCGTGCTCGCCCGGGACGCGGGCGCGAAGCCGCCCCGGCACGTCCCCGTCTGGTTGGGGCGTCTGCTCGCCGGCGACGTCGCCGTCGCGATGATGACGTCGGTCAGGGGCGCGTCGAACGCCAAGGCGAGGCGGGAGCTCGGCTGGCAGCCGAGGTACCCGAGCTGGCGGCAGGGGTTCGCGACGCTGACCGACGACAGCGAGCACCGGGCGCGCAGCTCGTAGCCGGGGCCAGGTTTCGATCTCTCCCCGCGACTTGTACGATCTCACACGTTCGAACATCGCTCGGGGTCGCCACGGTCGAGGGGAGACCGATGAAGACGTTCGCCGACATCGCCGCCGATCTCGAGTACCAGGCGATCGAGGTGCCGTCGTGGGCGTTCGGCAACTCGGGGACGCGCTTCAAGGTCTTCGCGCAACCGGGCGTCCCGCGCGACCCCTACGAGAAGGTGGCCGACGCCGCACAGGTCCACCGGATGACGGGGCTCGCACCGTCCGTCGCGCTGCACATCCCGTGGGACCGGGTCGACGACTTCGACAAGCTCCGACGCCACGCGGAGGACCTCGGCGTCCGGCTCGGCACCGTCAACACGAACACCTTCCAGGACGACGACTACAAGCTCGGCAGCCTCACCCACGTCGACGAACGCGTGCGTGCGAAGGCGATCGCGCACATGGTCGAGTGCGTCGACATCATGGACGTCACCGGCGGTCGCGACCTGAAGATCTGGCTGCCCGACGGCGCGAACTATCCCGGCCAGGCCGACCTGCGCGACCGACAGGCGCGTCTCGCCGACTCGCTCCGCCAGGTCTACGCACGGCTCGGTCCGCACCAGCGGCTCGTGCTCGAGTACAAGCTCTTCGAGCCCGCGTTCTACGCGACCGACGTTCCCGACTGGGGCACCGCGTACGTGCACTGCGTCGCACTCGGCGACCGCGCGGTCGTCTGCCTCGACACCGGTCACCACGCACCGGGCACGAACATCGAGTTCGTCGTGATGCAGCTGCTGCGGCTCGGTCGCCTCGGCTCGTTCGACTTCAACTCGCGCTTCTACGCCGACGACGACCTGATCGTCGGGGCCGCCGATCCGTTCCAGCTGTTCCGCATCCTGTTCGAGGTCGTCCGCGGCGGGGGGTACGGGCCCGACAGCGAGGTCGCGTTCATGCTCGACCAGTGCCACAACATCGAGGCAAAGATCCCGGGCCAGATCCGCTCGGTGCTGAACGTGCAGGAGATGACCGCTCGCGCGCTGCTCGTCGACCGTGACGGGCTCGCGGACGCCGAACGCGCTGGCGACGTGCTCGCCGGCAACGCCATCCTGATGGACGCCTTCTCCACCGACGTCCGCGCCGACCTCGCGGAGTGGCGCGCCGACCGGGGGCTCCCGGCGGATCCGATGCGCGCGCACGCGGACAGCGGCTACGGCGAGCGGATCGTCTCCGAGCGCATCGGCGGCACCCAGGCCGGGTGGGGTGCGTGACGAACCACACGGTCGGCGAGCTCCTGGCGCGGTCGAACCGGCTCGGGTCCGACCCGCGCAACACCAACTACGCGGGCGGCAACACGTCGGCGAAGGGCAGGGCGCGCGATCCCGTCACGGGCGACGACGTCGAGCTGATGTGGGTGAAGGGCTCGGGTGGTGACCTCGGCACGCTGACCGAGTCCGGGCTCGCCGTGCTGCGCGTCGACCGGCTGCGCGCGCTCGTCGACGTGTACCCCGGTGAGGGCCGCGAGGACGAGATGGTCGCCGCGCTCGACCACTGCCTCTTCGGCACCGCCGGCGCGGCACCGTCGATCGACACCGCGATGCACGGTCTCGTCGACGCGTGTCACGTGGACCACCTCCACCCCGACGCGGGGATCGCGATCGCGACCGCGGCCGACGGCGAACGGCTCACGAAGCTGATCTACGGCGACCGTGTGGTGTGGGTGCCGTGGCGTCGCCCCGGGTTCCAGCTCGGGCTCGACGTCGCCGCGATCCGCGCCGCCCACCCCGAGGCGGTCGGTGTGGTCCTCGGCGGGCACGGCATCACCGCGTGGGGCGACACGAGCGACGAGGCCGAGGCGCGCTCGCTGTGGATGATCCGCGAGGCGCAGGCGTACCTCGACCGCAACGGTGACGAGCAGCCCTTCGGGGCGGTCGTCGCCGAGCGCGCGCCCCTGCCGGAGAGCGAGCGGCGTACGAAGGCCGCTGCGCTCGCGCCGTACATCCGCGCGATCGCGTCGCGGGACCATCGCATGGTCGGGCACTTCTCCGATGACGAGGTCGTGCTCGACCTGCTGGCGAGCGAGAAGCTGTTCGCGCTCGCCGAGCTCGGCACGTCGTGTCCCGATCACTTCCTGCGCACCAAGGTGAAGCCGCTCGTGGTCGACGTGCCGGCGAGCGCCACCGTCGACGACTGCGTGACGCGGCTGCGTGAGCAGCACGAGCGCTACCGCGCCGAGTACCGCGCCTACTACGAACGGCACGCGCGGGCCGACTCACCGCCGATGCGCGGCGCGGATCCCGCGATCGTGCTCGTTCCCGGTGTGGGCATGTTCTCGTACGGCCGAGATGCACAGACCGCCCGCGTGGCCGGCGAGTTCTACGTCAACGCCATCAACGTGATGCGCGGCGCCTCGGCGATCTCGACCTACGCGCCGATCGAAGAGGCCGAGAAGTTCCGCATCGAGTACTGGGCCCTCGAAGAGGCGAAGCTCGCCCGGATGCCGAAGCCGAAGCCCCTGGCCACCCGGATCGCGCTGGTCACCGGCGGCGGCTCCGGCATCGGCCGGGCCATCGCGCACCGGCTCGCGGCCGAGGGCGCCTGCGTCGTCGTCGCCGACCGCGACGGGGAGGCCGCCGCCCGGGTCGCCGCCGAGCTGGGCTCCACCGACGTCGCCATCCCCGTCACCGTCGATGTCACCGACCCGGCGGGCATCGCCGCCGCGGTCGACGCCACGGCGCTCGCGTTCGGCGGGGTCGACCTCGTCGTCAACAACGCCGGGCTGTCCATCTCCAAGCCGCTGCTCGACACGACCGAGGCCGACTGGGACCTCCAGCACGGCGTGATGGCGCGGGGCTCGTTCCTGGTCGCGCGCGAGGCGGCCCGCGCGATGATCGCCCAGGG
>DASRES010000033.1 GCA_035651955.1 Acidimicrobiia bacterium | reverse complement strand
AGGACGACGAACACGAGGGCACGGGTTTCCCAACGCTCTAAGGGGCCTGGCTGCGCGTTCGCGCGCTCTCGCGGCGGGCGTCGACTCATGGAGTGCTCCGTCGACTCGTTCGTGGCTGCCCTCGCGGTTCCGTATCGGCATGCGATGCGCGAAGTTGACGGGCACGACAGGAAGCGTGTTCGCGAGTGCGCAGTGGGTAGGCGCGCCGCCCGGGTAGGGACTCTCAGCATCGGGGCCGCCCCGGCGCGCTTCCTCTGTGACGCGCCGGGGCGGTCCCTGGGAACGAACGGCAGGCGGACATGAGCGATGACGGACCCGTGCCGGAGATCGAGCGGGCCCGCGCCGTCCAGTAAAGCTCGGGCGATCTTTGCCGGCGCGCGACCGAGGTCGTGTGTCAACGACGGCCGAATCTTGACCCTCTGGCGACGGTTGAAAGTTGACCCCCCCTCGCCGGGGTGTTGGTCACGCGGCGTCGTCGTGGGGCACCCTCCCGAGGTCGCGGTCCTTGAGGCGGTAGCTGTCGCCTTTGAGCGAGATGACTTCGGCGTGGTGGACGAGCCGGTCGATCATGGCGGCGGCGACGGTCGCGTCGCCGAAGGTTTCACCCCAGCGGCCGAACGGCTTGTTGCTGGTGACGATCACCGACGCGCGTTCGTAGCGGGCGGAGACGAGCTGGAAGAACAGGTTCGCGGCTTCGGCTTCGAAGGGGATGTAGCCGACTTCGTCGATGACGAGCAGCGGGATGCGTCCGAGCCGGCGGAGCTCGTCGTGGAGGTGTCCTTGGGCGTGCGCGTCGCCGAGACGGGCGACCCATTCCGCGGCGGTGGCGAACGCGACGCGGTGACCGGCTTGGCAGGCACGGATCGAGACGCCGATCGCGAGATGGGTCTTGCCGGTGCCGGGCGGTCCGAGGAAGACGACGTTGCCGCGTTCGTCGATGAAGTCGAGGGTGCCGAGATGCGCGATCACATCGCGTTTGAGCGATCGTTGGTGGTCGAAGTCGAAGTCCTCGAGCGTCTTGCGCGCGGGGAACCGCGCGGCGCGGATGCGGCCTTCACCGCCGTGGTCTTGACGGGCGGCGACTTCGCGTTCGAGACACGCGGCGAGGAACTCCTCATGGGTCCAACCGTCGGCGCGGGCGCGATCCGCGAGCCGGTCGATCGCGGCGGCGAGCGACGGTGCCTTGAGCGCGCGGCACAAGAACGCGAGATCACTCTTCGATTTCGTGACACGTCCGGCCATCACGCGACTCCCAGCACCCGGTCATAGACGGCGAGATCGCGGATCTCGACCTGGTCCCCGTCGTCGAGCACCACGACGCTCGTGTGGCGCAGCGCCTCGCGTGCACGAACATGCGCCGGGTCAGTGACCGTCCGGTGCTTCGCGAGCGACCGGCGATGCCGCGCAACCTCGTCGCGTGCGAGCGTGACGGTCACGTCCTGAAGGTCGACGTGCACCTCGACCCGCCGACCGATCGCACGGGGGTGCACCGAGTAGTCACACGTGCCGACCCGCACGTGATGATCACGAGCGATCCGCGTCGCGAACCGCCACGACGGATCGGGCAGCACCGGCGGCAACGCCATCATGGCTTCGCGGTCTTCGACGATCCGATCCGCTGGCGCGCACCGCAACGTCCGATGCGTGCGCGTGTTCGCCTTCACCAACCATGCCGTGAGCTGCCTGTTGAAGTCATCGACATCCGCGAAGTCGCGACCGGGCAGGAAGCTCGTCTCGAGATAGCGGTTCGCGCGTTCGACCAGCCCCTTGGCTTCGGGATCACCGGGCTTGCAGAACACCGCACCCATGCCGAGCGCACCACGGAACCGGTCGAACGCCTCCGTCGGCTTCGCCCGGCCACCGTGACGCGACGCGAGCGCAGCCTCGTTGTCATACACACCAACGCGCGGGACCGCGCCGAGCTCGACGAGACAGGCGAGATGCCCGCCGAGGATGTCGTGCGCCTCACGCGACGGGATCATGCGAGCGACGAGCCAGCGCGAATAGCCCGACACGCCGACGAGCACCGGCGGCCGGCCGTGCTGATCGAACCCGAACGGGATGTCGACCGGCGGGAACCACAGATCCCACTGCGCCAACTCGCCCGGCGCGTACTCGGTGCGCTGCACCGGATCCGGCGGCACGAACAACGGCCGCAGCTCGCGGACCCGCACCTTCAACTGAGTCAGGCCGCGCTCCCAGCCGACCCGTTCCGCGATCACCGTCGCCGGCATCCGAGGATGCGCGCGCAACAGATCACGGATCCGGTCCTCGTACGCGTCGACCGCCCACTCACGTCGCTGTCGCTCATAACGCGGCGGCTCCTGCGAACGCAGCGCATCGCGCACCGTGTTCCGAGCGATGCCGAGACGGCGCGCGATCTCCTTGATCGAGACCCCCTCCGCACGGTGCAGCCGACGGATCTCGGCCCAGCCCTCCACGCTGATCACGTCCTTCCTCCCCAGCTCGGCACCGAGCCAGGGTCCGAGGCCCACCACCCCAAGTGGTGGACCGCAAGGAAGGGGGGTCAGTTTTCGGCCGTCGATAGGGGGTCAGTTTTCAGCCGTCGCCGACAGGGCTCGGCTTCGTCGTGAAGTCGCTCTCGATCGTCTCGTCGCGCTCCTGATCTCTTGCGGTCGTTCGAGCGCTCGCTCGTCGGGCACGGGGAGGGTAGGGCTGCGTGGAGGGAAGGTCTGCGTCACGCCCCGCGACGCGTGAGAGCTTCGAGGACCGTCACGACGCCGGCTCCGTCCGCGGCCCAGCCGTCGGCGCCGAGCGAGCGCGCCGTGTCGTCGTCGGGGACGGCCGGACCCCCGACGAGGACAGGCACGCCGGGCACGGCGCGATGGAGGGCTCGTACCGCGGACCGGACGCGTCGCTCGTTCCCACCGGTCGCGACACTGACTCCGACCGTGACGAGCGCGTCCGCACCGCGCGCTGCGCCGACGAACGAATCCACGGGCGTGTTCGCGCCGTGGTCGACCACTGCGTAGCCCTCGCCGCGAAGCAGGTCAGCGAGGATCGCGGCCGGCAGTCCGTGCTCGTCGCCGGGCGCACCGCCGAGCACGACCGTTCCCCGGCGTCGGCCCCGACGCGCGAACCTCGGGCCGAGACGCCCGACGAGCCTGCTCGCGACGGCAGCGGCGCGGTGCTCGTCGGCCACCGTGATCCTCCCGGCAGCCCACTCATCGCCGACCTCGCGAAGGGCGGGTGCGAGGGCGCCGAGGTAGATGTCGCGAGGCTGCGCGCCGGCTGCGAGGGCAGCCTCGACGACACCCCACGCTCCCGCCTCGTCGCCTTCGAGGAGGCGCCTGAGCAGCCGATCGCGATACTGCGAGAATCGCGGTGCCGTGCGGGCACGTGGGGCGTGAGCTCGACGGGTGAGCGCCGCGACATCGGCCGCGCGAACCGTCCATCGCCCGTTGACCTGCCGGGCGGGGAGCCGTCCGAGGCGGACGTACCGGTATGCCGTCATGTAGTGCACGCCGAGACGCTCGGCGGCCTCCTCCAGCGAGAGCACGCGCTGTCGATCCGGCATCCCACTCCGTTCCCCGGGGACGGCGCACCGTAGCATTTATCGCTAAAGTCGCGGCGGTTGTCGGGAGGGCCTTCGTGGACCAGTTCCAGTACCTCGCCCTGATGGGTGCGTGCATCGTCGTGACGCTGCCGCTCGAGCTCGTCCTCGGTGCTCGTGTCTACCGCAGCCCGGCACGCGCGTTGTGCGCGCTCGTACCCGCGGTCGCACTGTTCGCCGCGTGGGACGCAGTCGCGATCGCGCGTGGCGACTGGTGGTTCGCCAGGCGCTACGTCACCGGCTGGCAGGCGCCGGTCGCGATCCCGCTCGAGGAGCTCGTCTTCCTCGTCGTCGTCCCACTCTGCGCCCTGCTCACGTACGAAGTCGTCGGAGGCCTGCTCGAGCGGGACACGCGGCGTGCCTGAGTACACCGGCACGGCAGCCGGTGCGGTCGTCGCCGTGGTCGCGCTCGAGCTCGCCCTACTGCGAACCGGTCTGTTCCGGCGTGTCGCATTCTGGGTGACGATGGTCATCTGCTTCGCGTTCCAGATTCCCGTCGACGGCTGGCTCACCAAGCGGAGTGCGCCGATCGTCCGCTATCGGAGTGCGGCGACGATCGGGGTCCGATTTCCCTGGTCGATCCCGGTCGAGGACTTCCTGTTCGGCTTCGCGCTGCTCGCGCTGGTGCTCCTCTTGTGGGAGTGGGCCGGTCGCGGGCGCAGCCGCCGCGCGATCGGTCCGCTGTGAACGCCTGGTCGGTCGCGCTGCTCGTCGCGGGATGGCTGGGCGGCTGTCTGCTCGCGGGCCGGCGCCATCAGCTCGCGTCTCACACCGGTGGACGACCCGGCAACGCGCCGCGCGTCTCCGTGATCATCCCCGCTCGCGACGAGGCGCGTCGCCTTCCACGTCTGCTCGCGTGTCTGGGCGCGGCCTCGCCCCATCCGTACGAGGTCGTCGTCGTCGACGACGCATCGACGGACGAGACCGCGCACATCGCCCGCACGTCGGGTGCACGCGTGGTGCCGGTCGATGCGCCCGCCGGCTGGACGGGGAAGGCGTGGGCATGCTGGCGCGGCGCGCGGGCCGCCGACGGCGACGTTCTCGTCTTCCTCGACGCGGACACCGAGCCTGCGCCCGGTGCGGTCGCCGCACTCGCACGTCGCGCCTCGGCGAGCGGTGGCATCGTGTCCGTCCAGCCGTGGCACCGTGTCGAGCGCCCGTACGAGCGGCTCTCCGCGTGGTGCAACGTCGTCGCGGTCATCGGCGCCGGTACGGGCGGCCCGCAGGCGCGCGGCTGGTGGCGGCGTCCCGTCGTCTTCGGCGCGGCGATCGCGGTCACGCGTGACGCGTACTTCGCGATCGGCGGTCACGCGGCGGTGCGCAGCGAGGTTGCCGAGGACCTCGCGCTCGCCCGCCGAGCAGCCGAGTACGGTGTTCCCGCCACGTCCTTGACGGGCGGCGGGGCGATGCGGTTCCGGATGTACCCGGACGGCCCGGCCCGCCTCGTGGAGGGATGGAGCAAGAATCTGCTCGCGGGCGCGAGCTCGCTGCCGCCCGTGCGCCTCGCCGTCGCGGTGGCGTGGATCACCGGCTCGCTCGCCGCCGGCGCCCTCGCGGTGGGCGCGATCCCCTCCCTGGTCACACACGGCGCGCTCGCCACGTCCTGCGCCGCGCTCGTGTCCTACGGTGCCTACGGCGCACAGGCATTCGTCTTGATGCGTCGCGTCGGACGTTTCGGTGCGGGAACTGCAGCGCTGTTCGCCGTCCCCCTCGTCGCGTTCCTCGTGCTCTTCGCGCTCGGCTCGTCGCGCGTCGCCACGCGCCGCCCGGTGCGCTGGCGCGGACGCGTCGTCCCGGCAGGTCGTTCGTGAACGCGTCGGTCGCGACCATCGGGCTGGACGCGGCCGCATGGGCCGCGTGGGGAACGGCGGTAGGCTACGCGGGTCACCGCGTCCCTCGGACGCTGTTCGCCCGCGACACGTCGGTCACCCGACCTCGGGCGTGGGAGCGCGACGGCCGGCGCTACGAGCAGCTTCGGGTCCGGCGATGGAAGCGGCTGCTGCCCGATGCCGGAACCGTGTTTCGCGGTGGCGTGGCGAAGCGTCACCTCGTCGGTCGCGACGTCGGATCGTTGCAGCGACTCGTGGAGGAGACCCGTCGCGCGGAGCTCGTGCACTGGGCGGTCGCCGCGCTCGCACCGCTGTTCGCGCTGTGGAACCCGGCGCCGCTCACGGTCGCGATGGCCGTGTACGCGGTGCTCGCGAACGTGCCGTGCGTCGTCGTGCAGCGGTACAACCGCGCCCGTCTGCTGCGGATGCTCACGCCGCGCGCGGCCGTCGAGGCGACCCCGTGAGGACGCGTGCCGTAGTCGTCGCGGCCGGCGCGGCGGTGGCGATGGAGCCCGTCGCAGCGTTGACCCACCGCTTCGTGATGCACCGCCGCGGGTGGACGTGGCATCGGAGTCACCACGCGCGCCCGGCAGGCGGGTTGCAGCGCAACGACCTCTATCCGGCGCTGTTCGCGGCCGCGACGGTCGGGGCGATGGCGCTCGGGGCAGCGCGGCCGCGATGGCGTGTGCTGCTCCCCACCGGAGCCGGTGTGACCACGTACGGTGCCGCGTACGCGCTCGTCCACGACATCTGCCTGCACGGCCGACTCACCGGGACGCCGTTCGTGCGTGGTCGCTACCTCCACGCCGTCGCGACCGCGCACCGCACGCACCATGCGTCGGGCGGTCCGCCCTACGGCTTCCTCGCGCCCGCGACCGCTACCACGGCGCCGCACCACGCGGCACGGAGCGCCTCCGTGCCGCGGCGACCGTGAGCAGCTTGGCGCGCGTCGACACGCGAGCGCGACGCGAGAACACGTCGTAGTCCGCTGTCTCGATCTCGTCGAGGATGCGCGAGTAGAGCAACCGCGCCGCTCCGATGCACCGGGCGGAGCGCGTCGGGAGCATCGCGATCCCGCGATCAGCCGACGCGTAGAGCAGCCGCGCCCGCTGGATCTCGAACGTCATGAGCTCACGCCACGCCGGCGTCACCCGGCGCGCGAACGGATCTGCGCCGAAGCTGCGGAGGTCCTCCTGCGGCAGGTACACGCGACCACGCTCCAGGTCCTCACCGACGTCGCGGAGAAAGTTCGTCAGTTGGAACGCGAGGCCGAGGTCCCGTGCCGGTCCGAGCGCGTCCGCGCTCGCCGGCTCGAGGATCGGCAGCATCATCTCTCCGATGACGGCCGCGGAGCCGTCCATGTAGGCGCACAGGTCGTCCCACGACTCGTACCGGTCGACGGTCAGGTCGGCACGCATCGACGAGAGGAACCGGCGGAACGCGTCGCGCTCGATTCCGTGGAGTCGTGCGGTCCGCACGACGGCGCGCAGGACGGGGTCGGTGGAGGCGGCGGCATCGAGATCGGTGAAGAAGCGGTGCTCGAACATGTCGAGCGCGTCACGTCGGGCGCCCGGCGAGGCCGGCCCGAGCTCGTCGACAATGTCGTCCGCGTACCGGCAGAACGCGTACACGGCGTGGACGTGCGGGCGCTTCACCCGCGGGAGCAGTTGCGTCGCCCAGTAGTACGTCGTCCCGTGCGCACGGTTGACGCGGCGGCAGCGCGCGTAGGCCGCACGGTCGGCATTCACGGGACGCGTTCCATGCGCTCGATGCGTTCTGCGGCGAGGCGCCCCGACACGAGCACCATCGGGATCCCCACACCCGGCACGGTTCCCGAGCCGACGAACGTGAGACCAGGGGCGCGTCGGTCGACGTTGCGGGGACGGAACGGTCCCGACTGCAGGAAGCGGTGCGCGAGCGCGAACGGCGTCCCGCGCTCCATCCCCAGCCGTTCCCAGTCGTGCGGGTCGACCAGTTGCTCGACGTCGACGTCCGTGGGGTACCCGAGCGCGGCGATCCGCGTCACGAGCTCGTCGCGCGCACGGCGGCGTTCGACATCCCACTTCACGGAGCCGTCGAGGTTCGGCACCGGCTCGAGGCCGTAGACGATCGAGCATCCGTCCGGCGCAAGCGACGGATCGCCGTGCGTGGGGATGCTGACGAGAATGGAGGGGTCCGGCATCCGGTTCCCATGGTCGATCAACGCGCGGAAGGACTCCTTCCACGCGCGCCCGAAGTGGATGTTGTGGTGGGCCGCGTCCGCCGGCGGCGACCCGTGGACGCCGGCGTGCCAGACGAGCGCGGACGGTGAGTACCGGCCGGTCCGCGTCACCCGTGGCGGACGGAGCCCGGCCAGCAACGTGCGATACGCGACTGGCAGGTCGAGGTTGCAGACGACCGCGTCGGCGTCGAGCTTCTCGCCCGACGCCAGCCGCACGCCGCGTACCGGTCCGGACGTGTCGCGCTCGAGCACCACCCGCTCGACCGGCGTCGAGTAGCGGAACCTGACACCGGCCTTCTCGGCTGCGGCTGCGAGCCCAGCGGGGATCGCGTGCATCCCGCCCCGAGGGAAGAACACACCACGAACCGTGTCCATGTACGTGATCACGCCGAAGAGAGCGAGCGCCTGGTACGGCGCCAGGCCCGCGTACATCGCCTGGAAGCTGAACAGCCGACGCAAGCGGTCGTCGGCGAACGTTCGCTCCACGCGTGCCGCGAGCTTCCCGAGCCCGCCCCGACGCACGAGCCCGACGAGCGGCCTGACGGGCCGCGCGAGGTCGAGCACCGAGTCGTAGTTGCGGTCGATGAAGTGCGTCATCTCGAGGCGATACAGGCCGCCGAGCCAGTCGCAGAAGGCGTCGAAGGCGGCGGCGTCGCGCGCTCCGCACACCGATCGGATCTCCTCGACCATCGCGTCGCGGTCGCGCCGCACGCGGATGGTGCTGCCGTCGGCGAACGTCGCCCGGTAGATGGGGTCGACCGGCGCGAGGTCGACGAACTCGCGCGTCTCGAACCCGGCCGCACCGAACGTCGCGTCGAGGAGCTCGGGCATCGTCAGCACCGTCGGTCCCGTGTCGAACCGGTATCCCCCGAGCTCGACGCGCCCCGCTCGCCCACCGGGCAGGGCGTCACGCTCCACGACCGTGACATCGTGGCCGCGGCCGACGAGATGACACGCCGCGGAGAGGCCACCGAGCCCGGCGCCGACCACGACGACGCGCGTGCGACGTACCGACGACGCGCGGGCGCTCATCGCTCACGCCATGCTGCGGCCAACGCCAGCTCGTGCAGTGCGTCACGTGCCTCGTCCACGATCGGTGCGGCACGCAACACGCCCAGTGCCCGCTCGACACGGCGCTCGATTGCGACTTCCACGGCACCGCGCGCGCCACAGTCCTCGAACAGCGTGCGCAGGTCGTCGATCTCGTCGTCACGCAGATCGTCGCGACCGACACGGGCGAGGAGCGGCCGCCCCCCTACCGGACATCGTCGTGTCGCGAGGGCGAGCAGCAGCGTCGGCTTGCCTTCGCGCAGGTCGTCACCGACGGGCTTCCCCGTCGTCGCCGTGTCCCCGAACACGCCGAGCAGGTCGTCGCGGAGCTGGAACGCCTCACCGAGCGGCCGACCGTACGCCGTGTACGTGGGCGCGAGGTCGTCCAGCCGTCCGGCGAGAGCGGCGCCCAGGTGCAGCGGACGCTCCACCGTGTAGAGCCCGGACTTGAAGCGCGCGACGCGACGCGCCCGGACGAGGTCCCGATCGCGACGTGCAGCACCGGTCACGTCGAGGTACTGCCCCATCGTGAGCTCGACGCGCAGATCGGTCCACACGGCGCGGGCCGCGGGGTCGAGGTCGCGCACGAGCACGTCCGCGTACGCGAAGGCGAGATCGCCGAGGAGGACCGCCAGCCCTTCACCGAAGCGGCGCGACTCGCCGTTCCAGCCGCACTGTGCGTGCTCGACGGCGAGGGCGACGTGCGCGGCGGGCCGGCCACGACGGCTCGCCGACCCGTCCATCACGTCGTCGTGGAGCAGGGCGAACGCGTGGAGGAGCTCGAACCCGGCGCCGGCGGTAACCGCATCGGGGTCATCGGGATCACCGCCAGCACCCACATGACCCCAGTGACAGAACGCGGGGCGAAGTCGCTTGCCTCCGGTCAAGACGAAGTCGCGGAGCACGTCGTGCAGCGCGCGCAGCCCGAAGTCCTCGCGTTCCCAGTGCTCGGTGCGCCCGCGCAGGAAGACGGCGAGGTGTGCTTCGACCCGACGCGCGGGCCCCTCGAGCGTGCCGCCCGGCGCGCACTCGCGAGCCGGGACGGTGACAGGCATCGCAGTGGACATCGCGGAGCTCCTCGACGGATCGACCGGCCGACGACCTGTTTATCACTAAATTCCCCGGGGGCGGCAACCGTACCGAGGTCTGGTCTTGCCGGCGCTGAGTTTTAGCACTAAGTTGCCCGGGTTGTGGACGTCCGTCGTGTCGTGCTCGTGTCTCCACGCGGCTACTGCGCCGGTGTCGAGGCAGCCGTCAAGACGCTCGCGTGGACGGTCGTGCTGTACGACCCGCCCGTGTACTGCGTGCACGCGATCGTGCACAACGAAGACGTCGTGGCACGCTTCGAGCGGCTCGGCGTCGTCTTCGTGGACGACGTCGACGACGTTCCCGCCGGCGGCACGGTCGTACTGAGCGCGCACGGCTCGGCGCCCGACGTCGTTCAGCGAGCACGCCGCCGCGCCGACGTCGTCGTCGACGCCGTGTGTCCCCTCGTCACGAAGGTGCACCGTGAGCTACGAGCGCGTCTTGCAGCCGGCGACACCGTGCTGTACGCAGGCCGAGCAGGGCACGACGAAGCGGAGGGCACGCTCGCGATCGACTCGACCGTCGAGCTCGTCGAGTCGCCGCACGATCTCGCCGCCGTGCGCCCACCGTCGACCCGTGTCGCGCTCCTCTCCCAGACGACACTGTCCGAGCACGAGTGGAGCGCGTTCGTGCAGGAGGCCCACGATCGGTTCCTGAGCGTCTGGACGCCTCCGACAGCCGATCTCTGCTTCGCGACCACGAACCGTCAGCGCGCGCTGCAACGGGCCGCCGGCTCGTGCGACACGACGATCGTCGTCGGATCGGCATCGTCGTCGAACGTCGCCTCGCTCGTGACAATCGCACGAGAGCTCTGCGCCAACGTCCACCGCGTCGGAGGGCCCGAGGAGATCCCACCGGGGGTGGGCGGCGACGTCGCCGTCACGGCGGGTGCGTCGACTCCCGAGTCCGCCGTGCGTGCCGTCGTCGAGCACCTCGCCCCGAGCGACGACGTCGAGGAGCTCGTCGTCACCGACGAAACGAACCAGTTCGCGCTTCCACGACCGGTGCGCGAATCGTTGCGCACTCGACACGAGGCCGGCGCCCTTCCGCGAGCGCTGGCCGAAGCCGCGTGCGACCCGGGCCTCGCGGCCGACGTGCTCCTCGACCTCGTCGAATCCGAGGTCGCGCGCTCGGGTCCGAACCGCTGATGCGGACCGTCGTCGTTCTCTTCACGCGCGACCTGCGCATCCACGACCAGCCCGCACTCCACGCCGCCGCCGCTCGCGCCGAACAGATCGTTCCGTTGTTCGTCTTCGACGAAGCGATCGTCAGCACGGAGCTCGCCCGTCCCAACCGCATGGCGTTTCTGGTCGAGTCCCTCGCCGATCTCGACGCGTCGCTACGTCAGCTCGGCGGGCGTCTCTGCCGCCGCTCCGGAGACGTCGTGCGCGAGACGATGCGCACCGTCCACGAGGCGCGCGCGGAGGCGATCTTCGTGACCGAGGACGTGAGCTCGTACGCACGGCGCCGGACGGACCGGCTGAGCACAGCGTGCGACGACGCGCGCATCGAGCTGTGCACCTTCCCCGGCACGACCGTCGTCGGTGCGCGCGAGCTCCGACCCTCCGCGCGCGACCACTACGAGGTCTTCAGCAGCTACTGGAAGCGGTGGCGCGCGATCCCGAGGAGGACGGTGCTCCTCCCACCACGACGTCTCACCGTGCCGGCGACGCTGCGAACCGGTCGCTCGCCCGCGCGACACACCCTCGTGACGGGCCCCGAGTCACCGTCGCGTCCACCGGGGGGCGAGACGGCAGGTCGCGCCGTGATGACCACCTGGCTGCGCGAGCTGCTGGACGTCTACGCCAGCGACCACGACGCGCCAGCCGACGACGCGACGTCGCGGCTCTCGCCGTACCTGCACTTCGGATGCGTCTCACCACGCGAGCTCGAGGACCGGGCGACAGGCAGCCCGGGCGGCGACGCGTTCGTCCGTCAGCTGTGCTGGCGCGACTTCTACCATCAGCTTCTCGCCGCGCGCCCTGACACCACGGCCGTCGACCTCCGCGACCGCAACATCACCTGGTCCGACGACGAGCGTGCCCTCGACGCGTGGAAACGCGGCCGAACCGGTTACCCGTTCGTCGACGCGGGGATGCGGCAGCTCGCCACCGAAGGCTGGATGCACAACCGCCTCCGGCTCGTCACCGCGTCGTTCCTCACCCGGCACCTCAACGTCGACTGGCGTCGCGGTGCCGCGCACTACTTCGACCTCCTCGTCGACGGTGACGTTGCGAACAACGTCGGCAACTGGCAATGGGTCGCCGGCACCGGCGTCGACTCGCGCCCGAATCGGGTGTTCAATCCCGTACGCCAAGGACAGCGGCTCGACCCTGACGGAAGGTACGTACGCCGTTACGTGCCCGAGCTTCGGAAGATCACGAACGCTTCGGTCCACCAGCCGTGGAACCTCGAGCCGGGAATGCGCCGCGGCCTCGGCTATCCGGCTCGCATCGTGTCCGCGCCGCGGGGCGCGCCACGCGCTCCTTCGCGTCAGCACGCATGACGCGCTCGCGCGCCATCGCGACGAAGACGCGCCGGTGGATCGGCCGGAGCGCGAGCCAGTAGAGGAGTCCCGGCACTCCGCGCGTGCGCATAGCCCCCACCGTCAGCAGACGACCCGCTCCGACGCGATAGCCGAGCCAGGCCTCACCCGGGACCCAGCTGCGATCACGCAGCACGAGCTCGCCAGGAGCCGTCCGAGCAACGGTCCACCAATCGACCGCGGTGCCGAGCGCGAGCGGTCTCGCACCACGCTGGAGCCGGAGACGCTCGCCGAGGAGCCAACCGAGGGCGACCCGCAGACGCCACCCGCGCACCGCGCCGTACCAGCGATAGTCACCACCCACACGCGCGAGGTCCGCGCTGATGGCGGACTCCAGGCGAGCGTCGATGGTGAGCTCGACCCGCATGGACGACACGCCGTCCACGACGTCCGCGTCGCGCTCGAAGAGGTCGTCCGCCGCCCGTTCCACCTGGCGATCGAGGGCCTCGCGTATCGCGTCCGCGACGCCGACCGGATGCACACCGGGGAAGGCCGCTCGTGTGTGCACGGGATCGCGCACGACGACCTCCGTCGAGAGGCTCTCGACGAGCGCATGGCTGACGGAGCGGTCGACCGGCGTCACGGCATCGACCCAGTACGAGGAGAGGCGGGTCGTCAGCAACGGCACGTCGACGATGAAGCGGCGACGGAGCCCGCGCGCCTTCGCGTACGCCTGGATCATGTCGCGATATGTCGTCACCTCGTGGCCGCCGAGCTCGTACACGCCCGGCGCGACCGTCATGGCGCATTCGAGGTAGTCGAGAAGGTCACGCTCACCGATGGGCTCGATGCGTG
This sequence comes from Acidimicrobiia bacterium, assembly GCA_035651955.1. Taxonomy (NCBI): domain Bacteria; kingdom Bacillati; phylum Actinomycetota; class Acidimicrobiia; species Acidimicrobiia bacterium. Next base: position 5,069 of record DASRES010000033.1, on the reverse strand, counting down.
TGCGTACCCAACGCGGACACACCATGAGCGGAAGACGCTCGGTGAGGTACCTGAGCATCTCGAACGAGATGCTGCCCGCGCCGATGACGATCGCAGCCCGAAGCTCGACGACGGGTACCCCAGCCGCTCCGAGCAAGGAACCGACCTCCTGACGGCTCGCGAGGTGCTCGGAGGCGGGCGCGTCACCGAGACCGCCGAGGTACACGATCCGCTCGAGCCGGGCCGCGGCGGCGGCACGTCCGAACGCGAGTGCAAGAGCGCGATCGCGGTCGCGAAAGCCTTCCTCTTGCATCGAATGGACCAGGTAGAACGCAACGTCTACACCACGAAGCGCCTCGGCCATCCCCTCCTCGTCGTTCGCGTCGCGCTCGACGAGCTCGACTCCGGCTCGCGCCAGGCGCGCGTCGGCGTGTCGCGAGATCGCGACGACCGAGTGCCCGTGAGCCGCGAGTCGCTCCACGATCGCGCGGCCCACGAACCCGGTTGCGCCGACCACCGCGACGCGCGACACGGAGTCCACGGGCACTTCGGTACCCATCCGAGCGTGCTCCCAGGCACCCGGATCGCGCTTCCTGACGCGAGTGTCAGCGCCCGCTGTACCGTCCCGGCCCATTGGACGACGGCGACAGCGACGAGCGTCGCGCAGTCCTCTACGGGACGCTCAGTACGCGACGCTCGCCCGCTACGTGGAGCGCGTCTCGGAGGCGCTCGAGGCGCGCCTCGCGGTGCGTGCCGAGGAGGACCTCGCGACTGCCGCTCATGGCGCGGGCTTCGTGATCCTCTCGATCTCGACGGGTCTCGACACGATGGCGGGGGACCTCCTGTTCGCACAGCGGCACGGGTTCTCGATGCCGGTCGGCGACACCTCGGGCCTTCGGGATCCCCCGGTCGTTGCGCGACGTCCCAGTCAGGGACATCGCGCGCCGGTGATCGTCACTCGCACGCCGGGTGGGCACGCACCCGTGGTTCCCGGTCCGGTCCACGCGAACGACGGGCCGCGATGTTCACGCAGGTGACGACGCGATTCGCCCGCTCGCCGCTGCTCACCGTGGTCGGGCTGCCGGGACTTGAACCCGGGACCTTCGGTCCCCCAGACCGACGCGCTGACCAAGCTGCGCCACAGCCCGCGAAGCGCTCAGTCTAGAACCGGTCGCTCAGGCGTCCGCCTGTTCGAGCAGCGGCCCGACGACGTCGCCCAGCTCCGCGGGATCCCAGCGCGCGTCGCGCTCGGCCGACGGTCCGCGCTCCCACCCGCGCGCGACGGCGATCCGCCCGCCGCTCACGAGGAAGACCCGGCCGGTCACGTCGCGCGCCTCGGGGCTCGCCAGCCACGCGACGAGGGGCGCCACGTTCTCCGGCGCGCGGGGATCGAACGCGCTCGGCTCGGGCGCCGGCGCGGACGCGACGCCGGGCAGGTTCTCGGTCATCCGCGTCCGGGCGCCCGGCGCGATCGCGTTGACGGTCACGCCGTATCGGCCCAGCTCCTTCGCCGCGATGATCGAGAACGTCGCGATCCCGGACTTCGCCGCGCCGTAGTTCGACTGGCCGGGGTTCGCGAACAAACCCGACGTCGAGCTCGTGTTCACGACACGGGCGTCGACCGCGTCGCCGGCCTTGGCGCGCTCACGCCAGTACGCGGCTGCCCAACGGGTCGGCGCGAACGTGCCCTTGAGGTGGACGCGGACGACGGCGTCCCACTCCGCCTCCGTCATGTTGACCAGCATGCGGTCGCGCAGGATCCCGGCGTTGTTGACGAGCACGTCGATCGTCCCGAACCGCTCGATCGCCGTGTCGACGAGGCGGTGGGCTCCGTCCCAGTCGGACACGTCGTCGCCGTTCGCGACCGCCTCACCGCCCATGGCGCGAATCTCGTCGACGACCGCGCCCGCGGGCCCGGCGGACGACCCGGTCCCGTCGACCTTCGCGCCGAGGTCGTTGACCACGACGCGCGCGCCCTGACGTGCGAGCTCGAGGGCGTGACCGCGTCCGATGCCACGTCCTGCGCCCGTGACGACCGCGACGCGCCCCTCGCAGATGCCGCTCACGACGACCCTCCCGCGTCCACCGCTGCCGCGCGGTAACGGTCGCGCAGGAGCCGCCGGTACAGCTTGCCGTTGTCGTGACGCGGGAGCGCGTCGACGAAGTCGACCGTGCGCGGGCACTTGTAGTGCGCGATGCGGTCGCGACAGAACGCGACGAGCTCCTCGGCGAGCGCGTCGGACGTCTCGACGCCGTCCCGCACCTCGACCACGGCCATCACCGTCTCGCCGAGGTCCTCGTCGGGCACGCCGATGACGGCCGCGTCCGCGACGGCGGGGTGCGCGAGCAGCTCCGCCTCGACCTCGGCCGGGTAGATGTTCACGCCGCCCGAGATGATCAGCTCGCTGCTGCGGTCGGTCAGGTAGAGGTAGCCGTCCTCGTCGAGACGGCCGACGTCGCCGAGCGTGAAGAAGTCGCCGCGGTACGCGGACTCCGTCTTGACGGGGTCGTGGTGGTACTCGAAGCGCGCGCCGGGCAGCGACTTCAGGTACACGGTTCCCACGACGCCGGGCGGCACGTCGTCGCCGTGCTCGTCGAGCACGCGGATGCTGCCCGGCACGAACGGCTTGCCCACGGTCCCGGGGCGGGTGAGCCACTCCTCGCTCGTCACGAACGTGCCGAGGCCCTCCGTCGCCGCGTAGTACTCGAGCAGGACGGGCCCCCACCAGTCGATGATCGCCTGCTTGACGTGCACGGGACACGGCGCAGCGCCGTGCAGCACGAGGCGCAGCGACGAGACGTCTGCACCCGCGCGCACGTCGTCGGGCAGCGCGAGCAGTCGGTGGAACATCGTCGGGACCATGTGCGAGTGCGTCACGCGGTGGCGCGCCACGAGAGCGAGCGTCTCGCGCGCGTCCCACCCGTCCATCACGACGACGCCGACGCCCGCGTGCAACGGCGACACGAGCGAGAAGGCGAGCGGTGCCGCGTGGTACAGCGGGCCGGTGCACAGGTGCACGTCCTCGCCGGCCCGGTACCGGAACAGATTGCCGACGGCCGAGGGCGTCGCCTTGCGGCGAACACCCTTCGGGCGCCCGGTCGTGCCCGACGTGTAGAGCATCGACGAGCCGACGACGGGGTCGTCGAGATCCGAGTCGTCGTACCCGGCGACCACGTCGTCGCAGCGTTCGAAGCCGTCGATCGCGCCGCCGACCGCGAGTCGCACGCGCGCACCCGGCGCGCAGTCCGCGGCCCGGGCCGCGCTGCTCGCGTAGCGCGCGTCGGCGACGAACGCCTTGGCGTCGCAGTCGTCGACGACGTAGCCCGCCTCGTCGCCCGTGAGGTGCCAGTTCACCGGCGTGAACCGCAGGCCGGCGCGCTGCGCGGCCGCGACGACCTCCGCGAACTCGGGCCGGTTCCCGACGAGCAACGCGATCGCGTCGCCGGGGACGAGGCCGCGCGACCGCAGTGCCCGGGCGAGCGCGTTCGCCCGCGCGTTGAGCGCGGCGAACGTGCGATCCCCGTGCGGCGAGACGATCGCCGGCACGTCGGGTTGGCGCGCGGCCCAGTATGCGAGCGCCATGCCGTCCCGCGTCGCTTCGCGCAGGTCGTCGAGCTGGACGGGCATCGCGTCCCCTCTCCTCGCGGTCAGGGCTCCGGAGCGAACACGGGAAGGTGACGGCCGTCCGGCAGCGGCTCCCACGCGACGCGCACCGCCATGCCGACCGTCACCGCGCCGGGGGCGCAACCCACGACGTTCGTCATCATGCGGACGCCCTCGGGCAGGTCGACGAGCGCGACCGCGTACGGACCGTCGGCGGCGTCGCGGCCCGGTCCGGGACGGTGCTGCACGCTGACCGCGTGCACGGTCGCAGCACCCGACGCGGGCCACCACTCGAAGCTCGTCCCGAGGCAGCGCGGGCACGCCTCCCGCGGATAGTGCACGGGTTGCTCGCATCGCGTGCACCACTGCAGGACCAGCGTGCGCTCGCGCGTCGCGTCCCAGAACGGCGCGGCAACCTCCGACACCGGTGGGACGGCGCGCTGCGTCACCGTGTCGCATCCGTGCCGAGGACGAGCGTGCCCATCGTCGAGAGCACGCCGCCGGAACCGTGCGCGACCGCGATGTGCGGGTCGTCGAGCTGACGGTCGCCGCACTCGCCGCGCAGCTGCCGCACCGCCTCGACGATGAGGAACATCCCGTACATGCCCGGGTGCGTGTACGACAGCCCGCCGCCGTTCGTGTTCATCGGCAGCGCGCCACCGGGCCCGAGCTTCCCGTCCGCAGCGAACGGACCGCCCTCCCCCTTCGCGCAGAACCCGAGGTCCTCCAGGTGGAGCAGCGCCGTGATCGTGAACGAGTCGTAGCCCATCAGCAGGTCGACATCGCCGGGCTTGACGCCGGCCATCGCGAACGCGGCCGGCCCGCTGCGCGCCCCGGCCGTCGTCGTGAGGTCCGGCATCTGGCTGATCATCTGGTGGTCGCCGCACGTGGCGGCACCGAGCACGAGGACGGGCGGCTTGCGCAGGTCGCGCGCGCGTTCTGCCGAGGTGAGCACGAACGCGCCCGCGCCGTCGGTGACGAGGCAGCAGTCGAGGAGGTGCAGGGGTGACGCCTGCATAGGCGACGCGAGGACGTCGTCGACGGTGATCGGATCGCGGTAGCGGGCGCGCGGGTTCCTCGACGCCCACGCGCGCGTCGACACCGCGATCTGGGCGAGCTGCTCGGGCGTCGTGCCGTACACCGCCATGTGGCGGCTCGCGGCGAGCGCGTACGCGCCCATCGGCATTGCGAGCCCGTACGGCATCTCCCACTCGAGCATCGGGTTCGGGCCGGGGAACGGCGGGCGGCGTTGCGCCTGCCCGTCGCGGCGGGCACGGTCGCCCCGCGGCGTCGCGGCGTACACACCGACGACGACGTCGCACAGCCCGGCCGCGATCGCGGCGGCCGCGTGCTCGACGTGCACCTCGAAGCTCGACCCGCCGACGGTCGTCCCGTCGACGAACGTCGGGTGGATACCGAGGAACTCGGCCAGCCCCGTCGCCATGCCGGCGTAGCAGACGCCGTCGACGTCGGCGAGCGTCAGTCC